>NZ_MKZL01000012.1:0-104563 GCF_002803315.1 Paenibacillus sp. GM1FR
CTTCATAGGGATAGCTCTCCTTTGCTGTGTAGCTCTGAAATGGTGGTCTTCTTACTGTCCATTTTAACCTACGATGTGCAGCAATATGGAGGGCTATTTTTTGCGGTTACGTTCATCATAGCTAGCGATACCGATTCAAGCAAGGTGAAACTCTTCGAAGCAGCGACCTATTTCCCAGCCGAGGCGAAGGGTGTCGAAGTCATTGGTTTTCGTATTTTCTTCATTCTTGAACTTACGAGCGCTCCCTGTGTAATTACAATTTTCTGCGGAATCTTGTATGAAGGCAGCTTGTCCTGACAATATTCCCAGATGGATCGCCGCAGATCGGTGAGAGTACATTCTGTAGCCAGCCGGATAGTCACCTTCACCCTCTGACCCGTGATACCACTCTGTTCTCCCGAAACTACGGCCGCTTCAATACATTCCATCTCTTCCAGAACACCCTCGACCTCGGCAGGATACACTTTCCGTCCCCCTACGTTAATGATCTCGGAACGACGTCCCAGAATACGAATGTAACCCTGCTCCAGCACAACTTCATCCCCAGTACGTAGCCACCCGTCCTCTGTAAAAGGTGAAGGTGCATTCAAATATCCGATCATCGCAGTTTCGGTATGGATCTGCAATTCTCCTTCCACCACCCGGTACTTGACCCCTTTATCTTGAATGGAAAACAGCAGCGAGCCTGGCTCTTTGGAGCGGGTTGGCAGAATGCCAAGTTCAGACATGCCATAGGCTTGTATCGTCCTTAGTTGTGGAAATCTCCGGTTCCAGGCTGCCAGTACGGATTCAGGCATCACTTCCGATCCGTATGACACAACCTCGAGACTCGACAGATCATACCCCTCATCATTTCTACCCAGCAGCAACAGATTCATAAATGTTGGAGAGACCGGAAGAGCCTGCACACGAAACTTCTCAATCGTTCGGCACACTTCTTCGGGAGATCGATCTGCAATGATACAGAGACAGCCCCCACTGGACAGGGATTGCAGCATTGTATTCACACCGCCGATATGATCAAACATCATAAAAGGAATCGTTCGCAAAGGCCGAACCTGCCGCCGAAAACCATGTAACAGCCGATCTGCACGATGCACAGTCGCTTTACTCACTCCGGTTGATCCGGATGAAAAGAGTACAAGTCCGCCTACGCCTTCTTGTGCCAGCGAGGATAACAACACAGGAACCTCTCCAGATAATTCACACGTTTGCCGAATGCACAACTTGCCTTCTTCAACGCCCAAACGCCACTTCACCTGTGCCAGCTGGATATATTCCTCTCGTTTGGCTTCAACCAGGTTCCGATCCATGGGGAGCACGACACACCCTTGTCCGAGCAAAGCAACCAATGCTGCCGCTGCATAGGGAGAATAATCTTCCTCCAGCGTTACAAGTTGCCCAGTCAGCTTTTCTGCTGTAATCCACTTACTCATGATGCCAACCTGTTCCAGCAGCCACCGATAGCTGTACTCCTGATCTTTCCAGATCAGCGCAGGTTGCTGTCCCTGTTCCGCGAATCGTTCAAGCAAGAATTGGTTCAACATCTTGCATCCTCCTTACCGTCAGGCGCCCATTGCTGTGCGAGATAATCAACAAGTGAATCCACGGTCTGATATGGGCTTTCCGGCATGGAAGCAGCAGCCATCTCCGCCAGTGCGGCTCCCATCCCCGTTCCCCATCGATCTTCGATTCCCTGCTCTACCATTGCAAGCAATGACACGAGTTCCAGCGAATCCAGTTGCCCACTTCGTCCGTACAGTGGAGCGTTACCACCCTCACCAAGTGGAATCGTTGTATTATGGTACGCGTTTAACTCCCGGCAACTATCCAATACGATACGGAGCAAATCCTCCCTGTGTTCTTGTCCAATCATCAACACGGCCTGACGTGGGAAGCAATCTGCCTGAGGTATGGACTGTCGAAGTGACTCATACCATTGCCATTCATCGGTGACCAACATTTTAATTACACTTGTTAACTGTACTTTCCACTGCTCACGCTGCTTTATCCGACTGACCTGAAGCATATTGTAGGCCTTCTCCCAACGTACAATAATGTCGCTGAATTCTCTCGCATATTGATCAAGTGGAGAACCTAGCCATAAGGCAGACTCCTGAAGAAGATCTCGAAGAAAATATCGACTCCATCGCATATCAAACAGCAGACCCGATATTAACATTTCATTGGGCGGATCCCCTTCATTCGCCCCACGCAGTGCATCTAAGAGTCGCAGAGACACCGCATGTCCAAAATGAAAATTCCGCTCTCCTTGTGTAATCGTCCGGCCTGTCAGAAATTCTTCAATCTGCGTTGTTAACGCCTGGATCAACATGTCTCGGTAACCGTCAGAGTCCAGCTTCACAGTCGCCCGAATGTCCATGGTTCCATACGTTCGGAGTTCTTCTTTGCGCTTGGCCTGCGCAAGCTCAGGTATGCTTTGGTTACCTTTCCAGAAGTCATGAAAGCCCCTTTGAGTAACCCTCCCCTTATACTTGGAGGGCACGGGATCGTAGACGTGAACATGCTCATCATCCAAACCATATACGGCAATCCAATGGTCTACCAGATGTAGTCGGGAGCCCTGCTTCACATGTTTGCGAATGTACTCGGGATTCTGATAATCCTCACAGTAAGGCAGGTGATAACTGGTTCCTGTAGCCAAAAAAAGCCCACCTTCGCCAATATACTGCCTGATCTGCGTCTTGCCTTCTTCGAAGCTGTCCAGCTGTCGCTGACCATATATCTCCCAGATCGGCTCTACATAATCCAGTTTGTGAAAATAAGGCTTCACCAGTCCGTTATCCCCGCACGAAGGAAGGCTGTACAACCGACTTGCCGCCAGCAGTGCAAGACTTGTGATGGATCCTTGTCGATGGAGCACTTCATGAATCAGAGGAAAATTGCAGGGATAATAATAAGGAATGTCCAGCACTGGAGCGAATGAAGGAATGATCATTTTGGGCCTCCTGTTCCCGTTTTGGCTGACGTACTGCCCCAGGATTGGATTAGGTAATGCACAGACATATCATCTGTCGCTCGAAATACCCGATTGGCAATAGGTTTGCCATCCACATCGGTCTCGAAACGGCGGAAACCACGTGTAAACCGGAAGGAGAACCCACTATCACGCGGGACTCGGTAACTACCTTCATATCGACCTTTACCAGAACGGACAAGCTTCATACCCATCCCACCATATATCGTTTCCTCCGAGTCTTCGTCGGGAGCTACCTCTGCACGAATGCAGACCTCTACGTGAGTTGACAATTCAGGAACGACGGTATAGATGCGTGTAGCAGACAGTTCCCCCACAGTCAGCGTGATGGATGCACTTCCAATACCGACAGGAACCAACTCTCCACTCGCATGAACCTGAAGCACATTCGGGTCACTCGAAGTATAATTCCCATGCAGCAGACTCTGAACCAACCCACTCTCGTAGTGCATTTGTGTATTGATACACACGGTCATTCCACCCTGTAGTCCGATGACATCCCTTCCAAGCAGTTCGAGCGAGGAGGGCTTACCCACGTGGCCGAACATGTACAGTAACGGGAGGTGAACGCGTGCTCCCCAGTCACCTTCCTGATGGCAGGCACCCTGCTGTTCCAGAAATGCCAATTCCTCACACGATCCTACTCCGCGTTCAAGTAATTGATGAGCTACCCTTCTGACCTGAGAAGGCAGAAACAATCCTTCCATATCTCCAATATCCATCCACATTCGAACGTCGGGTACCTCTTCTGGCAAGCGATACATGTTTTCTTCCAACAGTCCGCTCTCCGATGTTTCGTCCAGCTGCACATCTACATAGAATGGCGACATCATGATCAGTTTTCCAAAAACCTCCGGATTTCGCATCCCCATGTGCAATGTACAAAGTGCTGCGGCAGATGAACCCAACAGCCCGGTATTCTGCTTGTCCGGCAGCGTCCGATAACGATGATCAATGATTGGCTTGAGCTCATGAATGATGAAATGCTCATAGGCGATGCCTGAACACCCCACACTCACGGCCTCTCTCTCCGGAGCGACGAAGTGATAGAATTCGTTGTGCGTGACTGGACGGACATGCGTAATGCCGACAATAATCAGTGATTCAATCTGCCCCGAGGAAATAAGACCGTCTGCTGTCTGGTCCATATTCCATGTTTCATTGCCTGGCCCGGATGGACCAAAAGCCCGCTGCCCCGCATGAACGTACAGAACCGGATAATGCCGAGCTGCCTGCCCATGGTAACCGGGCGGGAGGTACACATAAATGTTGCGGATATTGCCCAGCCGCGACGCCTGAATGCCTTCCAAACATTCGATGACAGAATGGGTACTCAACGATCATCAACCGCCTCTCTTCTCCCAATTCGACTGCATAATACAAATAACCCCGCCTCAGAAGAGACGGGGTTGTCCTAGAAAACACGTAAGTGTCCCGGGATACATAGCCCTTATATTGTGAATCTGCGAATAGTTTAAATCCCCGGACGTGCTTTTGTAAACATAAAAATAGAAAATAAATGCTCCCAAAAAAGTTATTGACATAAGATCCAATATTTCTTACGATAACGTTGTGATCATAACTCGAGGGCCATGCTTTTAAACCTGAGCGGTTTAGGACAACCCCGGTAACTCCCGAAGGAGATGCCGGGGTTGTTGGCGTGTCAAAAGGAGGGAAGTCTTCAATCCACTGCGTAACACTTCGCTGTATTGAAAGCGCTATTATTCAAGAGCCGGGTTGGTTGTTTATCTAAACTACTACATTCACGAGAAGGGTGGATTACTATGTTTCAAATGGCCAAACGTGTACTCCTCAGCACAACACTGGCACTCAGTTTACTTGCAGGGGGCGCACTTCCCTATCTGCCTGCTTCAGCGATCTATGCCGATGCGGATACCGCGGTTACCAACAAGCAGAACTTTAGTACAGACGTCATCTATCAGATCTTTACGGACCGCTTCCTGGACGGAAATCCTTCCAACAATCCTACCGGAGCTGCCTACGATGCTACTTGTAGTAACCTGAAGTTGTATTGCGGAGGCGACTGGCAGGGTTTGATCAACAAAATCAACGATAACTATTTTAGCGATCTGGGCGTTACGGCATTGTGGATCTCCCAACCGGTCGAAAATATCTTTGCCACGATCAACTACGGCGGCGTAATCAACACAGCGTATCATGGCTACTGGGCACGTGATTTCAAGAAGACCAATCCGTATTTCGGAACGATGGCTGATTTTCAAAATCTGATTACAACCGCTCATGCCAAAGGCATCAAGATCGTAATTGACTTTGCACCGAACCATACGTCTCCTGCCATGGAAACCGATACGTCCTTTGCAGAGAATGGCAAGTTGTACGATAATGGTAATCTTCTTGGCGGATACACGAACGATACAAATGGATATTTCCATCACAACGGCGGCTCCGATTTTTCCTCCCTAGAGAATGGTATCTACAAGAACCTCTATGACCTCGCTGACCTGAATCACAATAACAGTACCATTGATCAATATTTCAAAGACGCAATCAAGCTATGGCTTGATATGGGCGTGGATGGCATTCGCGTTGATGCGGTGAAACATATGCCTCTCGGCTGGCAAAAGAGCTGGATGTCCTCCATCTATGCACATAAACCTGTATTCACTTTCGGTGAATGGTTCCTGGGATCTGCTGCATCTGATGCGGATAACACGGAATTTGCCAACGAATCCGGGATGAGCCTGCTTGATTTCCGCTTTAACTCTGCCGTGCGTGACGTCTTCAGGGATAACACATCCAACATGTATGCTCTGGATTCGATGATTACAGGCACAGCGGCAGATTACAATCAGGTGAATGACCAGGTCACGTTCATCGACAACCATGATATGGATCGGTTCAAAACAAGTGCCGTGAACAACCGTCGTCTGGAACAAGCGCTGGCCTTCACGCTGACTTCCCGCGGCGTACCTGCCATCTATTATGGTACCGAGCAGTATCTGACGGGTAACGGAGACCCTGATAATCGGGCCAAAATGCCTTCCTTCTCCAAAACAACCACTGCTTTCAACGTGATCAGCAAGCTGGCCCCTTTGCGCAAATCCAATCCAGCAATCGCCTATGGCTCCACTCAGCAACGCTGGATCAATAATGATGTGTACGTTTATGAACGCAAATTTGGCAAAAGTGTAGCTGTTGTTGCGGTGAACCGTAATCTCTCCACACCAGCAAGCATTGCGAATCTAAGCACTTCACTGCCAACAGGCAACTACACCGATGTACTGGGCGGTGCACTGAACGGTAATAACATCACTTCCACCAATGGCAACGTCTCTTCCTTCACATTGGCAGCCGGAGCAACCGCGGTCTGGCAGTATACAACGAGCGAAACTACACCAACGATCGGGCATGTGGGTCCGGTGATGGGCAAACCGGGTAATGTCGTTACCATTAGCGGACGTGGATTCGGCTCCACCAAAGGTACCGTATACTTCGGTACAACATCTGTTACCGGGGCTGCGATCACATCCTGGGAAGATACGCAGATCAAAGTAACGATCCCAGCGGTTGCCGCAGGCAATTATGCTGTGAAAGTAGCTGCGAACGGTGTTAACAGCAATGCGTATAACAACTTCACCATCCTTACGGGTGATCAGGTCACTGTACGATTTGTCATTAACAATGCTTCCACCACACTGGGTCAGAACATCTATCTGACAGGTAACGTGGCAGAACTGGGCAACTGGAGTACGGGCACAACAGCTATTGGCCCTGCTTTCAATCAAGTTATCCATGCCTACCCAACTTGGTACTATGATGTGAGTGTGCCAGCCGGGAAACAACTGGAGTTCAAATTCTTCAAGAAAAATGGAGCGACCATCACGTGGGAAGGTGGTTCCAACCACACGTTCACCACACCAACCAGCGGTACAGCGACTGTAAATGTAAACTGGCAATAAGATAATCCGTCTATAAGCTAACCCGGAGTTACGCTAACGAGCGTATGCTCCGGGTTTTGCTATTGGATTATGCTATATAAATTGAACAAATGACTCTACACTTGACCACTACACGGTCAGATCCATCTCCCATCGCTGTTACCCCCAGTTGTTTTAATTCCCTTCTATATAGGGAAAATCTGGAGCTAGCGTATGCTTCCAATGTAGCTTTCTTTTAGAAATCTTTTAGGCGAACGCTTCGCTTTTCCGGATTGTATCTGACTACTCCGTTATCGTGTAAATGTTTATAGTTCAACTAATATAGAATGGATCTATATCTCACATTTCTAATGATAGGTTCGGATCGACTTCAACGTTGTAGCGGCCAGAATACCTGTCGCCAGCAGTAATATGCCCACGCCTTGCAGCACAGAAGCTGCCCCCCACTGATCAGCCAATACGGAGACAACCGTCAATCCCAGAATAGGCGCTGTACTGGTGATTGTTCCAACCACACCATAGACCCTTCCTTGCAGCTCGTCCGGAACCGCCGTCCTCAGCATAATTTGGGTGAGCATTGTGCAGCAGGCGAACATCGCACCTCCGCCCACGATGAACGGTAACGCCATAATTGGGGAGGATACATTCGCCAAAAAAATATAAAGCGGCCCTAATACAATCAGACCGATAAATACCCATCTCCCTCTTCGCTTCAATCGTTTTCCCGAAGCAATCAACAATGCAGAGCCAATCATATATCCGAGTGGAATACAGGTCTCAATTAATCCAAACTGCACCGGATTAGCCTCCCATACCTTGACCGCCATCACTTGAACCAGCATCATGGCTGACATGAAAAATAATATCAGCAACGGATTGAGCAATACGATGGATCGGATCAAAGGATTCCGATAGATGTAGGCAAACGAACTACGCCATTCCTGAGCAAACGTGGTCTGCTGACTACCGGATCGCTGTACCTCAGGAAAGCGACCCGCCATCAGCACACAGACTGCGGACAACAGGAAAGTTGCCCCTGTAATTAATATGGCGACAAATCCTCCAAATGCAGCAACAGCTACTCCCGCCGCGGCTAGTCCGCTGATTCGGGCAAGATTATCCACCATATGAATGGTTCCGGTTGCTTGTTGAATATGCTCCCTGCCTACCATACTTGCTTCAGAGGGGTGGAATGCAGGTGCCTGAAACAAACTTGAAAACATGGACAGTGAGAGCAACAACAGCACCACCGGGAACGGCGCATGCGAACCGAATAAGCTAATCGCAATCAGCACAGCCATCACACCGCGAAATACATCAGACGCCAACATCAGCTTCCTGCGATCCAATCGATCTGCGACCGTACCTGCCACCGATCCAAATAAAAAACTGACGGCCATATTGCAGATCTGTACGGCCGCCATGCTCTTCGCACTGCCTGTGGTCTGTAACACCCACAGACTGATCGCAATCCCATTGAAGCAATCCCCGAAGACCGAGATGCCGTAGCCGTACAAAATCCTTCGAAAGGTAACATTACGCCAAAGTGTTGGCGGAGCTTTAGTATTATACAATGCAGCTTGTCCATCTTGGTATCCCATAATCTCGGGCTCACTGGACGGGTTCATGCCCATACATCACGTTCCTCCCTAATCATGATTCGAGCCCATACAGAATCAGGCACTTCCGTAGCAGTGCCAGTCGACAAAGACATGACATCACGGAAGTGCCTGGTTAGCGTGCCGCAGGGATCGCGGCTGACTATGCTGTTATGGCACAGTATTACCCTTTGGAAGCTCCTGCTGTCAGACCCTGAACAAGGAATCGCTGCAGGAAAACAAACAGCAGTGTAATTGGAATGGCGATCAGTACCGCCCCCGCAGCAAACATCGTAAAGTTACTGTCCTGATAACGGTTGACCAGATCCCACATGCCCACCGCAAGCGTCCAGTTCTCTTTCGTCCGCAGCACCAGCCGGGCGAAGATAAAATCCATCCACGCACCGGTGAAACTGGTTAGTGCCACATAAGTCAGCATCGGCTTGGATAACGGCAGGATGATGCTGGTGAATACCCGCAGGTGACTCGCACCATCCATACGCGCCGCTTCGTCCAGGCTGCGCGGGATGGTGTCAAAGAAACCTTTGACGATAAATCCGCCCAGTACCGCTCCTGATGAATAGACCAGGATAAGCGCAGCGTGGGTGTCGAGCAATTTAATTTGCAGCAAAATGATATAGATTGCAATCATGCTCATAAAGCTTGGGAACATGCCGAGGATCAGCATGGTGGAGAGAATCGTTTTACGTCCACGGAAGCGGAAGCGGGACAAGGCATACATCCCAAGTGTCACCATCAGCGTGGAGAAGATCATCGTGAAAAAGGCAATTTTCAGCGTATTCATATACCATCTGCCGTACATAAAGGACGGGTTATTGAACAGCTCACCGTAATGGGTCAACGTGAAAGCTTCCGGCCACAACCGTTCACTGAACAATGCCGCGCCAGGTCTCAGAGAAGAGAGAAAGATCCAGAGCACCGGGTAGATGGAGACAACGGCGATGATCAGCAACAGCACATAACTCAGGGCCAAACGCAGCGGATTATTACGTGTCTTCATTGAATCATGTCCTCCTCCTTGAATGATTTGGAGCGGCGGAAGTTCCAGATAGAGAATGAAGCGATTATAAGGAAGATGATGATCCCTACCGCTGAAGCCATGTTGAACTTATTATTGTCGAGTGTGAGCTTGTAGAGCCAGGTCACCAGCAGGTCCGTTGCCCCTGCGTACTGGTAGTCTCCCCGCAGTGGATTTCCGTTGGTCAGCAGGAAGATGACATTGAAGTTGTTGAAGTTTCCGGCGAACTGCATGATGAGTACCGGAGTTGTGGCAAAAAGAATGAACGGCATCGTAATGATCCTGAACTTCTGAAACGCAGATGCTCCGTCCACTTCGGCAGCCTCATAGAGGTCACGAGGGATGGCTGTTAATACACCCAGAATCAGCACCATACTGACCGGAATACCGATCCACATGTTGACAACAATGACGGTAACCTTGGCCCAGAACGGATCTGTCAGCCAGGGTAATCCCTCCAGCCCAAATGCTCTCATGTACGTATTGATTGGACCAAACTGACCATTGAACAAATTACGCATGAGCAGCAAGGAGATGATCTGCGGGATGGCATAAGGCAGAATAAAAATGGTCCGCCACAGCTTTTTGAAGCGTATGCCCCGCTGTTCAATCAACAGTGCTACAAGTACGCCACCAAAATAGGTGGTGACTGTAGCCAGGATGGCCCAGATGACCGTCCAAGTGAGCACGCCGTAAAATGTCTGGCTCCAGGATTTGAGCTGAATCAGATCACTGAACGTCTTGAAGCCCACCCAGTCCACGAGTTTGGCTGGCGGAATATGGTCCGGGGCCGAATAGTTGGTAAACGCGATCGTGATCGTAAACAGGATGGGCATAACGGTGAAGAAAAGAATACCCAATGCCGGGATGGACAGGAACAGATACGGAAAGTTTTTGTCCATCATGTTCCGAAGCGAAGCCGCTGCGCCCAGGGTCTGCTTGCCTTCCTCCCTCGCAAGTCCCGTGACATACGCATCCCGAATATTCAGAATGTAGATCAGGATAAACACAAAAAACACCAGCAGTACGATAATGCCATCAAGCAGCAAAAAGATGGAATGGTCTCCCCTTTGAAGTACGGTGGACCCATTCACTTTGACAAAACGCTGTGTATTTTCCCCCAGTGTCCATATGCCCCATACAGCCTGTGACAGGCGAGGAAGCAGGTACGCAAGCCCTGCTCCCTCCAGTAATAGTAGACAAATTCCCTTAATCCATTGTCGATTGTACAGCTGTCCAAGACCTTGCAGTATGATGGAACATATGGCCGCTGTCATCCGGTGCTGTCTTTCCCTGTTCGGTCCAACAGGCACCGGGACATGCTGCTGTTGCATTCGCTCTCTCCTCCCCGCCTATTGCTAACCTGTATACATTGAACAAAAGTGTACTTACACTGACCACTCCGATGACAGAATAAGCTTCCGATCAGTGATAAAGGCGAGCCTATGCTTCCGAAGTAGCTTTCTTTCAGAAAGCTTTTAGCTTCACTTCTTCAGCTTTCTTCTGTCCTCTAAGTTTTTGTGTAAATATGAAGTTCAATTTATACAGTTCTTATGCATTTCTTTGCACTCATCGTTCGTCCTTATTGGACGGTTGCAAGGCTTTCCTGGATCTGTTTCACGGCATTGTCCAGCGATGCCTTCACGTCCTTATCGGTATCCCAGATATCCGTAATGGCCGAAGTGATTGGTCCCCATACGCTGTCCATGGCAGGAAGCGAAGGCATTGGAGTTGAGTTATTGAACTGTTCCAGGAACGCCTTGTTGATTGGGTCCTCTTGTAGCTTCGGATCAGCAGCTACGTTTTTGTTCGCAGGAAGTGTACCGTTCAGGTCAAAGTTCTCCATCTGAGCTTCTTCATTGGAAAGGAACGCTGCCAAGAGCTTCGACGCATTCGGGTATTGTGTAAATGCATTCACATAATAGGCTTTAACACCTGAGAAGGAGGTCATCGGTTTACCATCGATTGCCGGAAGCGGAGCAACGCCAAAATCAATACCTGCATTGCGATAATCGGCAATGGTCCATGGACCGTTAATGTCCATAGCCAGCTTGCCGCTGGAGAATAATCCTTTTTTAATATCATAGTTCACATCACCCATCTTGAGCGGCAGCACTTCCGATTTCAGCGTCTGCAAGAACTGTCCACCCTTCTGGGCTCCTTCGTTATTCAGACCGAGATCCGTGCTATCCATCCCGTTGTCTCCAAAAATATAACCGCCCTGTGAAGCCAGGAACGCATAGTTATAGTAAAATTGCTGCAATTCCCACATCAGCGCATACTGATTGGACTTCACATTATTGAACGTCTTAGCGAAACTGATAATCTCATCAAAGTTTTTCGGAGCTTCTGGATAGAGTGCCTTGTTATAGAAAAGGGCGTAGGTCTCCACGCTGTACGGATAGCCGTACAGGATATCCTTGAACGTCACTGCCTTCAGCGCGTTGTCGCTGGTGTTCCCTACGGTCTCTGCTTCAAATATGTCATTGGGCAGAATAAGTCCCGCCTCTGAAGCGCTACCAATCTTATCATGTGGGAAAACAACGACATCTGCCGCCAGACCCGCTGGGCCATCCGTCGTCAGCTTGGTTACCTGATCGGTTGGAGGTAACTCCTCCATTTTGACCGTTACCCCATATTTTTCTTCGAATTTTTTGGCTCTTTGTTCAATAAAGCTGCTTTGATTTTTATCCTCCCAGATCACCAGCGTTGCACCTTCTTCAGGCTGAAGGTTCTCGGCTGTCAGCTCTACAACTTCCTCCGGATTCTCACCTGCCGTAGTTGGAGATGGACTTCCGCCTCCAGCCCCGCACGCAGCCAGTGTAAAAGCCATCATGACGGACAATGTTGCCCCTTGCCATTTTCTCATGTAAAATGTCCCCTTCCCTCTGCTTGGTCCAACAAAGTTCGCGCTTTTCACCCTTTTGTCTGCGTATGTTGTCAGGTTTTGCATCCCATATTCCATTTTGTACAAACGTTTGCTCAAATGGGAGACAAGATGACCTCTCCGTTCAATATGTAGGGGTAAACAAGTCAAGAAGTATGTAAATCCACTGATGTAAGCGCTACAATAACAATCACATCATACAATAACGATCTTTATTTGCACAAACGTTTGCACAAGCCATATTTGCTCAATTTTAACCAATTTCCTTCTTCTACCTACAGTAATTTCCTGTTTCCTTGTTCTGACTCTTTCTTCCTTAATTTCACTTCACGTGCATCCCTTACTCGGCAGTTAGCAATTGATTTCTCGTATCCTTTGGATTACCATAGGAGAATATTTATACGATTGTTCAGAAGGGATTTTTTTACATGATTACGATCAAGGATATTGCCAAATTGGCGGGTGTTTCCCCTTCTACAGTGTCACGGGTGATTTCCAACCATCCTAGAATCAGCACCAAAACGTCTCTCAAAGTGAAGCAAATTATGAAAGAATTGAACTACCATCCCAACATCATCGCGAAAAGCCTGGTTTCCAAAACAACACATACCCTTGGGATTATGCTTCCGCGTCCTGCAGAAGAGTTGTTTCAAAATTACTTTTTCGGGGAACTGCTCCGAGGTATTATTACACATGCCACCCGTATGAATTATGAATTGCTGCTAACAACCGAAACATCATCAGACAATGAATTGCATGCGATATCCCGCCTTGTGCATGGCCGTAGAGTTGATGGTATTTTGCTGCTTGGGTCCAAGCGAGACGATCCCATCATTTCATTTTTGGAAGCGGAAAAGTTTCCTTTTGTGTTAATCGGTCGCAGTGAAGCTCATCCAAATGCCCCCATGGTGGATAACGATAATGTGCAGACCGCTTATGATGCGACTCATCATCTAATCGCTCAGGGACATACTCGAATCGGATTTGTCAGCGGTCCTCCGGACATTACGTTATCGCATGATCGTATGTTAGGATACCAAAAAGCGCTTGCCCAAGCCGGGCTGGATGCGGATAGTGATTGGATTGTGGAAGGCGAATTTCTGCAGGAAAGTGGATTCAGAGCGATGTCGCTGTTCATGTCCTTGCCGGACAGACCCACCGCAATTGTTGTCATCGATGACAACGTGGCCTTTGGGGTATTGAGAGCTCTTGCCGAGCTTCATTATCTGGTGCCTGAAGATATCAGTGTGGTCAGTTTTAACAATATTGCATTATCGGAACTGGCTTCTCCACCCCTAAGCTCTATCGACATCGGGACTTATCAGCTTGGTTATACAGCCGTTCAGGTATTGTTAAAAATTCTTAGTGGGGAACCACAGCTTCATAATCCGGTCATTATCCCCCATCGTCTGATCGTGCGTGAATCCTCACTCTTTTCCAAACCAAGGCCACCCTCAGATTGATTCATTTCGGGTTTCCGTGTAGTAATGCAAACGTTTGTCCTACACGGAATATGATGCTGTTATCCACCGTGCATAGGTGCAAAAAAAGAAGCCGCATATACTCATGCGGCTTCCTTAATTCACACACTATTTCCGTACTCCATGCTTGTCTGCACTTGAATGGATTAATAAGAGCTCCAGCCAGCATCTGCTGTAACGACAGTTCCGTTCACGAAGCTGGACTCGTCAGATCCAAGGAACAAAGCCACTTTGGCAATCTCTTCGCTTGTCCCGATGCGTGGGTTGATTGCCATCCCAAGCTGTTGCCGCCCTGCACCGAAATGACTAATACCGGTCATGGATGTGCTGATATTGGTTGCCACAGCGCCTGGAGCGATCGCATTACAGCGAATGCCTTGCTCAGCATACATATACCCTGTATTTTTGGTGAAGCCCACGACCGCATGTTTGGACGCCGTATAAGCTGCTCCCGCACGTCCACCGTGCAATCCACCTGCCGAAGCAATGTTCACGATGACACCTTTTTGTTTTTCCAGGAAAATCGGCAATACTTTACGTGTTGTCCGCATCACACTGGTTGTGTTCACAGCAAACAATCTCTCCCACTTCTCATCCGTTATATCAGCTGCAGGCTCCATGCCATCCATAATGCCCGCATTGTTAATTAGAATATCTACTGTACCGTATGTGCTCACCGTCGTATCGATCAGATTTTGCACATCTTCTTCTTTGGCTACATTAGCCAGAACGACAATCGCTTCTCCGCCCTGTGCCTTAATATCATTCACTACCGCTTGTGCCGATTCTTCGTTAATATCCGATACAACGACTTTCGCGCCTTCTTGAGCATACAACGTGGCAATTGCTTTCCCCATACCTGAACCAGCACCTGTAACAACTGCAACTTTATCTTGAAGTTTCATTCCATGTATCCTCCTTTGTGTATTCGTTTACAATAAGTTAACAAACAAATGTTCATTAACTCTTATCCTTAGTATAATAAGTCATAGCGTTTCACTTCAATCAGTAAAAGCTTGTCCAATTGTACGTTAAACAACACTACTAAGCCTGAATGTACTTTAACTAATAAAGTGAACTCGCGAGGAGGTAAATAGATGTCTGAAACTCTGAATTCAATGGACCGAAGAATCAAGAAATCAAAAGCTGCACTGAAGGATGCACTCATCCATTTGATGCAAAAACATCCCTTTAAAGAAATTTCGATTACGGATATTGTGCAGCGAGCCGACCTGAATCGGGGAACTTTCTACAGGCATTATCAGTACAAAGAAGACCTGTTCAACGAAATTATCGATGATGTGATTCAGGATCTGGTAACTTCTTTCCGTAAACCCTATCAGGATGAGGAAGAGTTCCAAGTCAATCTGATGCCCTCTTCGGCGATCACTATATTTGAGCATGTACACCAGCACGCACAATTCTACACATTGGTTGTGAAATCTGAGGCCTCCTCCAACTTCCAGCGTATGATCTGTGATGTTCTTCGGGATCTGGCTTTACAGGATCTGAACCACATCTTCCCTCCGCACATCAACCATGAAATATTGGCAAGCTACCAATCTCATGCGATATTTGGCATGATTATGGAGTGGATCAGACAAGATTTCAAGCATAGCCCCGCCTACATGGCTGAAGAGTTGTTCAAGATCATCCATTACAAGCCTGACAATGTCGTGTTATAAAACTGAAATTTTGAATCATCTTACTTCCCTTTATTAGGGTGATTGAGATTAATTTCAAGAAAGCTTCCCACCAAAATTATGTAAATGTATTCCTGTAATTTCTGGTAATGATATGTTAGGTTATCCAATGGAATACAAACAAAAGGAGGATGACATTACATTTGAAGAAGTCGTGGATTATATCATTGATTACCAGTTTTGTTTTGCTTGGCGGAGTGCTTCTCTCTCCAGCTACTTCTGCTGATGCAGCCAAAGTAGCAACCTCTACATATTCAGATTTAGATCAGAGTTATGCAGAATTTAAAGAGTACACTAATCAGTTATTTGCTCTCGAAACTTATGAGGCCAAAGCCTTCACAGCTTTGGAAAGCATCGACACCCAGGTAACTTCAACCAATCGCAAGTCCATGTATCTTAAACTTACGAATACGGTGATCCCCAATTATACAAAATTGGTATCCAAGGCAAAACAAATCAAGCCTACCAACCCGCAAATCAAGAAAATCCACGCTACATTTGTTAAGGCAAGTTACACTCAGCTCGAAGGATACCTGTTGTACCAAAAGGCAGTATCCAAGAACAAAGTGAATTACACGTTACTAAAACAAGGTAATGCCAAAGTAAACACCGCTAGTGTTCTAATGGATCAATGCGAACAACAGTTATACGCCTATGCAAGAAGCTTGGGGTATGACAGTTAGTACCTATCTTCATAGAAGCCCAAAAAGCGACCGTTCCTCATGTTTAATGAGGAACGGTCGCTTCTTTTTCTAATTATAAATAAAGAGGACAATCAAATAGGTATTTATTTCTCTCTCTCCTTATCACAGCCCCAGCTTTTGCCCTTTCTCCAACCGCTGAATCTGTTGCTCGCCGGTATCCGCAAGTTCACGGAACTGGTTAATCGTCTCACGCATTCTTGGCAGAGCTTCCTGCTTATAAAGACTAATCGAATCGAGCGCCGACAGCACATCGGTGAACGCCTGTTTCATCGTATCCACGGAGATGCTGGCTTCATACGCCTGCTTCTGAATGGCAATTCCCTGATCCTTGAGCATCTTGGATGTTCCGGCGATCAGATCGTTGGTTGTCTGGTTCAGCAACTCAATTTTCTGCAATACAATCTTCTGATTATACAAAGCACTTGCTACTGTAACGGCAATTTTCAATGCCGAGATCGTTACATTCTTCGCACGGTCTACGCCTCGGATCAGTTCCTTATTGTTGCGAATCACCACTTCAATCGCCATGATACCCTGCTGGTTCACGACTAACATCTGCTGCAGATCCATCACCCGCTGACGGAGTGGGAACAACACTTCTTCCGTAATAAACCGGACTTTCTCGGGGTCCTCATTGCGGACCTTGGCGGCTTCAATCTGCGCGTCGATGGACTCATCCATGAGCACGCCAAGCTGGATTTCCTTTTGCAATCGCTTTGTGAGTTCTCGCAGGTTCTGTTGTTCGATCTCCAGCGTTGTATTATCGTTACGCAGGGTGGATCTGCCCTTATCCAAAGAGGTTACGATGTCAGCGATGACTGCGTCAGCCTTCTGGTATTTCAGGAAATAGGCGCGAAGCGGATTGAACAATTTCCCGAGGAAACCGGTCTTGGCAAAGTCGACCACGCTCGGGTCGAGATCCTTCAGTTGCATATGCAGCTCGGTCAAACCTTTGGCGACCTGACCGCCCTCGTCTCCCGTCTTGGACAGATGTCCAACGGAGACTTGAAGCAAGGCGTTTTTCTCAGAAGAGGATCTCATCGTGTTCATGCCAAAGCCGTCAATGGATTGCAAAATCTCTTTGCGCTTCTCCAGGGATTCGAGATCCAGTGTCATGATCATCTCTACGTTGGCATTTGCCACTTGTTGAAGCTCCGCGACCTCGGCGGGCACGGGTTTCACCTCTTCTTCGATCACCTTCTGAATTTCCTTCTGGCTCGGTATTTCCATTGAAAATGACATCTACAGTTCCCCCTTTAGATTACATCTGTACGTTAAACAGGTTACCAATCTTGTACACGACATCGTCGGTATCGGCATTGATGCTTGCGGCTTCGTTAATGCTGGAGATGCTCTCCAAAGCCTTGATGTCCGCGTTGTACCCAATCGTATAGATTGGCACTTTGTACGTTTCAACCAGATCACGAATATCCTTCAGGGTATGACCTTCGTTGGTCTCGCCATCACTCAGGACAAAGATCAACGGCTTCACGTTTGGATCAGCAGCCATATAATCTTCCAGCATCTTCATCGCCACCACGATCCCGTCAAAGGTCGCCGTACCACCGCCAGCTTGCAGACTATCAACTGTACCGACAAACATGGACTGCTGGTTCGTATCATACTTGGCAATCGGCAGATTCACGGTTACCCCGCTGGAGTAAGAAACCAGGCCAATACTATTCTCAGTGCCCAGGTACTTCTGACCTTTGCGTAGGGACTCCTTCAGTCGGTTAAGCGGTTCGCCGTCCATGCTTCCGGATACGTCTGTCACGAACACGGCGGCAATAGGTTTACTGCCATTCTTCTTCTCTTTCCAGACTTTCTGCGCGGACAGTAACGTGCCGCCATCCACGGTAGCCAGTTCGGATTTGTAATCCTGTAACCCGTTGAAACCGAACTCCTCCGCCGATTGTTGATACTTCGCCTGTGTTACGAATTCCGCAAACTTCTGGATGATTTCCTGTTTGTTCTGCGGCAATTGTCCCAATGCATACAACGGGCTATCATGTCTCACACCAAATGGTGTAAAGACGTATCCGCTCTTCAGATCAGCGGTATTCACATACGTCTGGTATTCGAGTACAAAGGCATCCAGTCTGCCTGACTTGGCAGCTTCCCGCATCTGAATCGTTGTTGACGCTGTAAACGGTACATTCGTCTGGAATTTTTCGAACCCTTCAATAGCCTTCTCGCCAAGCGGGTTGGCGCTGTCATACGTATTCAGTGCAGTCACCAGGAAATTCAGTCCTGTGGAGCTGGCAAATGGATCGGTATATCCCATCGCGAGTTCATTGTTGGCAATGGCTTCTGTCACGGTTTTTACATTAACGGAGCCGTACGTATCAACCAGTGCATCATATTTGGCTTTGGAAATGACAATACCCGGAACATTCCCGACCAGTCGCTCGGATACCATCTCTGTCTTCACCCCGCTGGCCTCAACCATCTCGCCCCACAGTTCATTGGAAGGTGTGAATGCATCCGGCATATACTTACCAGACTTGATATAATCGGTGGCCGTACCGGAGGCAATGTTGCGGATTTTGACCGATACTTGTTTCCCGCCAACGGTGATATTCGCTTTGTTGAACTCCTCGCCTACTTCGGTTAACCAGCCGTCTACCCCGCTGCCCGACTTCTCTGGGGAAGAGAAGATTTCGACGTAATCATTTGTTGTATTCTCTACGGCAATTGCAAATTTGGAGATATCCGGCAGTGATTCTGCCACATCGACCGGGTCGAGATCAATCTGTCCTTTGACCGGTTCCGCCGTCGCTGGCGCAATGTCCGCGTACAGTTTTCCCAGTTCCTTACCTGCATTCTCTGTGCTCACCTGTGTAGTCGACTTGCCAAAGTTCGACGTCAGTGTAATCCCTGCATAGACTAGACCAAATACGAGCACCAGCATTACAATCGATATGAAAAAAAACTTTCCCTTCTTGGCCATACTCGCAACCCCTCACTGTCTGTATAATTTGGTGTGCTTGATTAACTGATCAATCTCCTGCATACAAGGCATCTGTTCAATATCTCCGGCTTCGAAGCTGTCGAGGCGTGAAATCTCCAATAACAACTGATCGAGCTTGAGCAAAATTTCCTCATTGGTGTGAAGCGAATTCTTCACATAAGACAGATAATCGTTGTATACCTTGGTTTTTTCCTGAAAAAGCTTCTGGGGAAGTGTGGAGGACTTGGATTTCATCATGTTGGCATAGTCGGCTTCATCGAATACATTCAACCGGTTCAGCACACTGCGGATGTTCAGGTACAACAGCTTCTCCACTTCCAATGTGACCGAAGCGAATTTCTTGTAGCTCAGTTCCCCTGGATCAAAGCGTTGATGAAGCACATTCAGGAGGGTTTCTTTTTTCTTTTTCATTCGACTAAGTTGGGACAGCCCCAGCGTAATATCTTCTTCGAGGACTTTGATGCGTCTATAAAAAGATAGTGCTTCCACATAATCTTCATGCGTTTCAATATGCTTCACGGGCAGCACTACCGGTTGTCTGAACAGCAGGGCATAACTCCCATATAGGAGTGCCATTGCACTACCGAACAGAAGGGTAACGGATAGCGCAGTTGTGAATGCACCCTCCTCGAAATTCAGCCCGATAAAGCCGGGTGAGAATGCGAGAACATTCACAGCCACAATACCGAGGATTAATCCCAACAATTTTATGTACTTGATCATGTTCAATCATCCGACCTCCTTTCATGTTATATATTGGTGCTTCATGTCGTAATTTTCCTGTTCAACTTATTCTTATTGTACATGATGTTAACGCTCTCAGGTGGATATGATTGGATATTTGGATACTCATAATATACGTGGTTTGGGCTTATCCCATTTCATATTTTCAGGGACAACGTGGAACTTGGCAGGAAATTTTGTGGTCAATCCATAAAAAGCGAGTTTTACGAGACAGCAGATTGTGGAGATGAAATGTTATCAGGTAATACGTGGAAAATAGCTATGCGTGTCATTTTTTATATAAGACTTGTCTGAAAAAGGAGCAAAGCAAAAAGGACGAATCGGAGATCATCCGATTTCGCCCCTTTTACGTTGGTTCATTATTTTTCGTGTTCTTATTAAAATTTTGATGCCGTGTTCTACATCTAACGAACTGAGGTGACGTTATTAGGTACATTCCAGCTCTTCTGAAAATGTAACGAACCTGAGACACGTTATGTTCCCGTTTTAGGCGAAAAGACGTTGTTTATCGCTTATTTCGAATGAAATAGCATCGCTGAGATTCGTTACATTTTCCACCACATCAATATTGCCCATATAAGACGTGTACGGTTCGTTAGAATAAAAAAATGGCCGCCTTATTGCTTCGTCTGTAGCAGACAGATTGACGCTTCGCACTACCTGAACTTGAACAGCGAATCCATCGGGATTACCAGTTCGGGATATATAACCGATTGAATCGTTTCCTGCTCTGTATACTGATGACGGGTCTGGTAGCTGCCATCCTCCAGCGTGTACACATGGACGGTTTGATTACCGGGGTCAACAATCCAGTATTCGTTCACACCATATTTCTGATACAAGTTAAATTTTTCGTTAAAATCCTTTAACGCAGTCGAAGGTGATAACACCTCAATAATTAAAGAAGGCGCACCGTGACAGCCACTTTTGGATATCTGGTCTTTGGAGCACACTACCGATAAATCAGGCTGTACAACTTGATCTGGTAGGTCATATTGTTCATTTTCGCTAAAATACACATCAAAAGGGGCAACAAACACAAAACATTTCCGATTCTGAAAAAAAGTCCGTAAAGAGAAGTGCAGCTCACCCACAATAAACTGGTGCGATGAAGTAGGTACTGGCGACATATTAAAAGCTTTGCCGTTAATTAATTCCCATGCCCCCTCCCAAGTTAACCAGTCCTGAAAGTTATAAGTACCTTTATTATCGGGTTTTGCCACACTTCCAACCTCCTCTTCCGATTAACCGTAATTTATTTTCATTATTACATTGTGTTTGCGCCTTTTCACACCATACCTCTTATTACGAAAAGATGGATTCCGGTTTGCTTCGCGTGGTGCGCACCTCTACAACTTTCCCGGCACATCCATTGTCGCCTTTCGCCTGGAACATTACCGTAACGCTTTCTTTACCTGATGTAACCGCCTCAGGAATATCGTAGGTCACATAGAACACGTCGCCAATTTTATTCATGTGAATTCGCTGCTCACCAATGAGTGTTCCATCCACGGTAATGGCGAATTGTCTGTCATATAACGTACCTTCCCGTTTAAACGCGGAATGATCTCCGCCCCAATAGGCCACACATAGATAATTGGTTGCTTCACGATCCACCGCCAGTTGATAACTGAAGTAAGCCCCACTGACGCCAAAAGCCTCTCGCCACATATGCAACTTCTTACGGCCATCTGTGGTTGAACCGTTGTGGTGCTCACCACGGCAATTACTATCCAGTTGATGTCCGATCTCATCCTGCTGACCATCCGCCTGAACCCTGTCGATCGTAATATCGTTCAACTCTTTCTCCAGGGCGTCCCCTTCATCGTTAAACGGCCAGTACACAGTATAAAATTCGTGATGCACATCATAGAACGGAATCAGCTTCACAGCTTCGCCAGTGGAAGTGACCTTCTTGCTAAGTTCAAATGTTAACGTATCTGCATCCACAACCTTGATCCACTCTCGTACATCCTCCTGCTCCGTCCAGATCACAGGTACAGGTGCAGTCTTGGGATTCAGCGCTGTTTCGTCCACGATCGTATCCTCGGGAAGGCCCTCGTTTCCTAGTGCACCAGCGAGTACTATTGGGCCGTACAGGAATGCCACTTTGTGGGAATCATCCCGGGCAGTGTACTGGCGGAGTGACATCGGCAGTGTGATGGTGATGACATCGCCCGTTGTCCATGTGCGGTCGATGGAAAGATAACCGGGTTCCATCCGTGTATACGGATGTTCCGTATCCCCGTTAACTGTTGCCGTCATTGGCTCTTGCAGCCATGAGGGCACACGTAATCTTAGATGAGCCGAGGCGTTGCCTCCGGTGATCGTCAGGGTTACCTTTTCCGAATAAGGAAAGTCGGTTTCAAGCTTCAGGGATAATCCCTGTGACGCCCAATCCAGTTGGGAAGCGATATACAGATTGACGTACAGGTCCTGTTCATCCTCAAAATAAATCGCCTCGGCATATTTGCCCGGGTTCTCCATGCCTGATCCTGTGCAGCACCACCAAGCGGTATCGTGAGTACCATAGATTTTGTAGTGGCCTTGCAGCGTTGATGCAAAATACGTTTTGTTCCCCGTATCGGGGTCCTGCGTGCCGAGGATGTGATTATAGATGGCGTTTTCATAATAGTCCATGTAGGCGCTATCGTGATTCCAGGCGAAGAGTTGCTTCGTTAGATGTAACATGTTGTGGGTACAACAGCTCTCTCCCGTTTTGATGCCAAGACTCTCCATACCCTTTGCTTCGTAATGCTCCGAAATGCTCGTCGCACCAAATACGTATGAACGATGATGCACCGTGGTGTTCCAGAAAAACTCTGCCGTTGTCCGATAACTCTCATGAGTATGGTCCTGGTTGTAGATTTCGGCTGCACCGATCACTTTGGGAATCTGAGTATTGGCGTGTTTGCCTTGAAGATCGTCCTGTTTGTGCTCCAAGGGTCTCAGGATCAATTGATGGGTGAACTTGTTAGCGATCTCAAGATATAAGGCTTTGCCGGTAATCCCATACAAATGTGCAAATACTTCATTCATGCCCCCGTGTTCACTTTGAAGCATCGTCTGCATCTGTTCTTCTGTCATCGGGAGCAAACCTTCGACCGCCCAGTCTGCAAATCGAGTAACCACCTCAAGTGCCTGTCCGTTGCCAGTCAGTTTATACGCGTCAATCAGGCCGCGATAGATTTTGTGCACACTGTACCAGGGAACCCAGTATTCACCGATATTGAATCCACCGATATTCTCTGCTCGAAAAGCCATGTGGAAAGGTTCTTCGGACAAACCACCGATATACCCGCTCCCCGTGGTCTGCTGGATTCTCGCCAGTTCGGTGACCGCATAATCCAGTCTTTCTTTTAACGTGATATTCCCGGTTGCCTGATACGTCACAGCCAAGGCAGACAGATAATGTCCGAGGGAATGTCCGCTGATGGTACGTGCCTCCCAACCCGCGTAGCGCTCTTTTCGGGCAGGTAAACCATGCGCTTCGAAGCACGGAGCCAGGAATCGATCAATATCCAGCGATAACAGGTAACGCTCCCCCACCTCTTGTGATGTTTGGAACACACCATTTAACAGATCTACATGTTCCGGTCCCAGAAATCCTTTTTTCGTATCAATCATGACACTCACTCCTTCTCGGGATGTAATAGATATCCATTGATTCTTGAGGGGTAAAATCCGTTTTTTTAGCTACAAGACTAATACTCATCAATCCACTTTAGAGCTTGAATATCCTCATATTATCAAATAAAATACAATTACATCAGACTCATAATCCAAGAAAAGGTGGATAAATCCGTCCTATGCAAAAGCCACTGGAACATTACCTGTGCGGCAAGTTCATATCCGAAGGCAACTGGAGCCACATGAGACGCAGCATGCCTGTGTATGAGATCATTTTGATGCTGGAAGGTGAGATGTACATCACGGAAGAAGAGGAACAATATGTAGTTCGTGCCAACGATCTGTTGTTTCTGCGGGCCGGTCGCACCCATTACGGCTACCAGATCAGCGACGCCCCCGTCAGCTTTTACTGGGTTCACTATGATGCCATTTCGGCAGAATTCAACCAGTTTAGGACACATGCCACCATTCAGGTGCCTTCCATGGCCAATCAGTTATTCAAGCAATTGCTGCATGTGTCATCCTTCTCACCCGAGGAAGCCAACGCGGCTTTGTTATTGTTGTTCAGAGAACTGGAGCGGAATATAGAGGCCGATTATCGCCCGCACAATGCAATTGTGGACCATATCTGCAAGTGGGTCGATATTCATCTGCATACAAACATCACGGTGAGTCAGATTGCGGAAAATTTTAATTTTAATAAAGACTATATCTCCAAAATGGTGAAACGCGAGAAAGGTACTGGACTCAAAACCTATATCCTCACAGAACGTATTCGCCGGGCAAAACAGTTGCTGCTCAACACCAATGCCAGTGTAAAAGAAATCGCCGGACAGTGCGGCTTCTCCGACTACAAGCTATTCCTGCGCATGTTCAAACAATACGAAGGCAATACGCCAACCGAATATCGCAATCATCTGTATTCCACACAGCTCAATCGCTGATATGCTTTGATCTATAGAAATGACTGAGTTACCTATAGAAAATTTGAATGAATCGGATTGAATCCGTTATGGTAAAATGCAAGAAAACTATATTCCATGCTTAACCCATAAGAGAAGAGGAATTATAAGATGACAACGGCTGCCGTTACGATTCATCCTGCCACAGAAGCAGACCATCCAGAGATTGTAGATATCCTTGTTGCAAGTTATGCCGAGTATCGGGAGACTTTTGAGCAAAATGAACGCTGGGAAGCCTACCTAAAAGATATTCGAGAGTCTGTGGTTAATCCGTACCTGACACAATTATGGATCGCGAAGATTGATGATCAGATCGTTGGTACAGTTCAATTATTCGAAACAGCACGCAAGGCTTATCCAAACTTTGAATTGCCGATCGATTATCCGTTTATTCGGCTGTTGGGTGTTGATCCAAAATGGAGAGGTCACGGGATTGCCAGAGTATTGCTCCAGCAATGCGTAGATTCTGCCAAAGAGATGGGCAAAAATACGGTGTACTTATATACGGGCGGTCAGATGGTTAATGCCATCCGTTTATATGAGCGTTTTGGATTTACAGAGGATAAGGAATTCAGCTCCGAGAGTGACGGGGGCAAGGCGATCTGCTACCGTTATGATTCCTAGTGGAGGGTAACAGCAACACGGGATCTGCGAACAGAGAATGAAGTGTAAAACAGACCGATCATCTTCATGACGGTCTGTTTTACGTTTATAAATGTCAACTATATAAGTTGCACTAATCATTTACACGATAACGGAGAGGACAGAAAAAACCTGAAAAAGCGAAGCGTTCGCCTTTATCCCCGGATTTCCCCTCGAGAAAAGGGAATGGAAAAAAATCTGGGGATAACAGCGATTGGAAGGTTATTCTGTCATCGTAGTGTCAGTGTAAATAAATTTTAGTTCAACTTATATAACATTTGCAATGTTACATCGCTATTGATTTTTTAGCCGCCAATCTCTACCAAAATCTTCGCATGGCTCTTGTCGCTCATCAACAGCTCCAGTCCTTCCTGCACGATGTCGTCCAGTTTGATTTTCTTGGTGATGACCTGTTTCACATCGAGCGATCCTTCCGCAATCAATGAAATTACTTCAGGGAAAATGTGGCGATATGCCAGTGTTGCCGTTAGATTCGCTTCTTTGACCAGAAGATCGAAGAAGTTCACTTGAAGCGGATTTGGAATCGCTGCGATGACAACAACTTCTCCACCTTTTTTGACAACCGCAATGGCGCTATCCATCGTTGGCTGCACACCCGCTGCTTCATAGGCCACATCAATGCCGCCCGATTGTTGCAAGATCACCTCGGTTGCATTGACTTTGGCACTGTTTACCGGGATCGCTCCCAGCTTGGCTGCCAAGTCCAAACGTTCCTCAAATACATCGACTGCATAGATTTCAGATGCTCCTGCTGCTTTGGCAGACAGAATCGTCAATAATCCAATTGGACCGGCTCCGTATACGGCTACCTTATTCCCCACTTTCAGCTTGCTATGACGAACCGCGTGAAAGGCTACTGCCGTAGGCTCAACGAGCGCGCCTTCTTCAAAAGTTACGTTATCCGGTATGGGATGAACCATGTAGGATTCAACAACAACGTACTCCGCAAAACCACCATCACCATTCAGTCCAACGAATCCAAATTGAGTACACTGGTTATAACGCCCCTGGATACAGTACTCACATGTTCCACAATGGTACAACGGCTCTACCACGACTCGATCCCCTACACTGATACCGCTTACATTACTCCCCAATTCACTCACGGTTCCTGCAAATTCATGACCCAATGTCAGCGGCGCTTTCTGTCCTGAGAGCGGATGATTCTCGCCTTCTTGAATGCCCACACCATGATGATAGGCATGCAAGTCACTGCCGCAGATCCCTGCATATTCCACTTTGATTTTGACCTGACCCGCTTGAGCGACCGGAACCTCCCGTTCTTCCACACGCACGTCTTTATGGGCATACCATACTGCTGCTTTCATGAAGTTCATCCCCTTTATATGATTGTCTATATATTATATCGCTGTTCATGTATTATTCATATTTATAGATACTAATGTTAACATTAGTTGTATTAATGCTAAACGGAGATGAACTCATGAATCTGGAACAGCTCGAATATGTCGTTGAAATTGCAAAAACGCAATCATTCTCCGCCGCCTCGGAGCATCTGCATGTCACACAATCGGCGATCAGCCAATCGGTGCATCGTCTGGAGAAAGAATTGGGTATCATCCTGTTCGAACGCTCGCGGCAGGGAACTCATCCCACTCCCGAAGGCAAACAATTCATTGCCAAGGCACTGGACATTTTGCAGCGGATTGATGAATTGAAATCCCTGAACGCCGAAGCCTCCTCTCTTAGCGGAGAGCTTCATGTGGCTACTTTTCCAAGTGTCATGCCCTATCTTGTTCAGTCTGCTGCGGATATGAAGCGTGAGCACCCGCAACTTAATATCTCCATTGAAGAGAAAGGGTCCATGGAAATTATCGAAGATATTCGCAACAACAAAACCCATCTGGGCTTTATCGCGATCTACGCCAAACAATTGCGGGAATTCGATGGACTTCACTTCAGTCCCATGTACTCGGGCAGGCTGGTAGTTGGTACTCATCACCTGTCTGAACTTGCCAAGCACAGCCGTGTTTCACCGGATCAATTAAAAGAACACAAGCTGGCACTGTATCGAGATGGTTTCATCGAAGACTTCATCAAGGAATTCACCTATGATCATGGACCTCTGTCCATTCTGTTTAAAACAAATAATTCAGAAGCCATCAACATGGTGTTAAGAAACGATATTGCCGCCACGATTGGTCACGACTTTTCCTTTCACCAAAATCCCTTATGGAAAGAAGGTCTGGTGAAGATGGTAGAGATCGCTGGAATCGATCAACCGAAAATGCAAATTGGCTTTGTGCAGACGGAGTCCAAGGAGTCCGCCGTAGCCGCAGAACGATTCGCCCAACGCTTCAGACAGGCGATAGAGCTGGATCATTTAAAAATTTAAATCTAAAAAAGTGCTCCACCCTTTGAAGGAAGTTTGGGATGAACACCAACTTCTCCAAGAGCGGAACACTTTTCTGACTATCTCTTGCGTTACTATTGCTACATCTAACTCAAACTATACTTTCACTTTACGTACGGCTTCACTCATCTCATTCGTCTGCTGCTCCAGCATGGTGGAGGTCTGTGCCACCCTGTTGAACATGGCCGACTGTTCACGCATCAATCGATAGATTTCATCCGAATGATCCGATACCCCGGCTGAGATCTGCGAGATCGTATTGACGGAGGCTGCAGCCTCTTCCGATCCTGCCGAGATTTCCTCTGCCGCAGCGGAGACTTCCTGAATGCGACGGGTCACCAGTTGGAACGCATCAACTACATGGGCGAAAGCTTGCTCCGCTTCTGCGGTAATCGTAACACCTTGTCCAATCTCGGTTGCAGTAACCCCCATCTGTGAGCCAATCTGTTGTGATTCTTGTTGAATACGAAGTAACAAGTCGGAGATCCGTTCCATGGATGTGCTTGAGGCCTCAGCAAGCTTCCGAACTTCATCCGCCACAACCGCAAAACCTTTGCCATGTTCTCCTGCATGTGCTGCCTCAATGGATGCATTAAGCGCAAGCAGCTTCGTCTGACTCGCAAAATCACGAACCGTGTGCAGGGCACCACCAATTTCCTGGGAGTAGTTGTTCAGCACCTGAACCATCGCTACAACTTCACTTGAGACATTTGAGATACTCTCCATCTGTGTTTTCATCAGTGTCATGCTCTGTTTACCGGACTCCGCCGTAGAAAGCGCACTTGATGCCGCATCCGATACAACCATCGAGGATTCGGATATATCCGTTATGCCTTTTGCGATCTCTTCCATCGCATGCGCGCTATCGCTTGCACCCTGCTTCTGCGTATGTGCACCCTGCCTAATCTGTTCGACAGATTGATCAACCGTCTTGCCCATCTCAAGCATCTCTTCGGTACTGCGATTAAATTCCTTCGTTGATTCCGATAAAATATCTGTGGTTACTGCTACGCCTTCAACCATGTTACTCACAATCTTATTCAAGTTACCGGACATATGTATCATCGCTTGATATGTGGTTCCAATCTCATCTTGGCTGCGCAAACGATACGACGTCAAAATTTGGTTCGCTTCTGCAAGCTCACCCTGTGCCATTTTTTCCACACTCGCCTTCAGCGGTTGAAGTGGCCGCAGTCCTCTTACGATAAACCACGTGACAACAGCAATGCCTATAAGTGTAATTAGTAGCAACAAGGCATAGAAAGGGATACTCGATTTCATAATATCCGATTCTATACTTCCGATCACCGATACCGCCGTATCGATACCAATTACACCTGTTACAGCGCCATTACTATCCAGCATGGGAGCGTAAGAGGAAATATAGTCGCCGTACTCCTCATTGTTAATGATCGAAGAACTGGCTGTTTGCCCCTGCAACAGCTTCTGAACAGCCTCCTGAGGGACATCCGTAACTTCATTAATCGGTGAGGCTTTATCTGTATCCTTCATACCGTCCACCATAATAAGTGGCGTACCTTTGTCATCTATTTTGACGAAATACACATACATTGCACCAATGCTTACGCGAAAGTCATCCAGTTCATCACGAATCTTCAAGAATTCGTCATTCTCCTTGGGGTCCTTGGCAAACTCGGCATAAGATGCTGTATCCAGCTGATTCACATAACTCTGAGCAATCTGGATGTTGTAACTCGAAATGGCCTCCTGCGCAGCAAGTTTCATATTGGCCACCTGTAACAGCATGCTTCCAACGGCTATAATCGTAATGACCAGTGTGACTACTGCAACAATGCGCACAACCAAACGTTTTCTAAAAAAACCAATCATCCGCTCCTCTTCCTCTCCCGTGAACCCAAGCCTTTTTGACTAGGCGCTACCCAAAAAACACATGCTTGAAGCACTATGTATGGGAAAATAGTAAACGAATATGTCGAATTAGGCAAGAAAATATTGGGTTTACATAAAAACGCTATCATGGTCGTGGTAGCTTTGTTCATTGGAGCTACATTTAGGATAAATTTCGAAGAATTCTTTTCGGTTCCTTACAGTGAAAATTGATAGAAAAAAACACCCCGACGTAAGCGCCGAGATGTTGAGGTGTTCTACATTTGAATGTCACAAATATTAAACCGTTCGTTCACTCTTCTTCCTGAATCGAATTAGGGACCAGATAATCAGCAACGCAAGCACGGCAAGACAGATACTAATGCTGAACCGATTACCTTCATCAAACACAAACATCACTGCAATCACACTAAGACATAGTACAACGACTCCGGTTATATAAGGGAATCCCCAAACTTTGAAGGTCGGTTGAACCGGATATCTCTTCCGCAGTTTCAACTGTGATGAAGCAATACAGATCCACACAAGGATTACAACAAACCCCGGAACTGCGAGCAATACGCGGAACAGTTGATCCTGCGCGAACAGGCCTAGCAAGGAACCTCCGAGCAAAACTACTGAGCACACCAGAAGTGTGTTAACAGGGCTACCGTTGCGATTCGTCTGTGACAATGCCTTTGGAGCTTCACCGCCTACTGCCATGGAGTGCATCATCCGGGATGCACCATAGATCCCTGAATTCGCAGCAGACAGAACGGCCGTCACCAAAATAAAGTTCATTATGTGTGCTGCTCCCGGCAGTCCCGTGGATGCAAGCACCTGTACAAATGGACTGCTCTCCGGCCCGATCTCATTCCATGGGATAAGACCACAAATGATGAGAATCGGCAAGGTGAAGAACAGAATAATTCTGAGCATGAAATTGCCCACGATTTTGGGCATAACTTTTTCTGCATTTTCCGTCTCGGTCAGGGTCAGACCAATCAGCTCCGATCCCCCATAAGAGAACATGACCACAAGCAGTGCCGAGAAGATCGATGACCATCCGTTCGGGAAGAACCCGCCTGCTTGCGTATAATTTTGCAGATAAGGGGTGTTATCACTTGGGATAATGCCAAAGATCAACCCTGCACCCAGGAAGATAAAAATAATGATCATGGCAATTTTGATCCCGGCCAGCCAAAACTCAAATTCCCCGAACACACCTACACTTAACAGATTAACCAGTATAATGAACGCCGCACAAGCCAGACTCAGCATCCACAGCGGTACTTCACTGAACCAATACTGCAAAAAACTCCCGGCGGCAATCACCTCAATGACACACACCGATAACCATAGAAAGCAGTACATCCATCCCATAACAAAGGAAACTCTGCTACCAAATGCCTCCTGCACGAAGTCTTTCATATTTTTGTTCTTGTACACCGTAGCCATCTCCGCCATCGCGGCCATCACTACCAGCAGCAATAATCCGGCAAAAATGTACGTGACGATCACGCCCGGACCTGCGAGTCCAATCGTCTCTGCACTGCCTTTGAAAATTCCTGTTCCAATGACACCACCCATAGCCATAAAACTGATGTGTCTTGGTTTAAGCTTCTTTTGTAGTGTTCCTTCTGTCTGAGCCAATTCAAGTCCTCCTGATGTAAAAAACGTCTGTAATGCTGTCTTGTTTCATAGACATAATGTCCAGTATACCCTATTGTCCATCAATCAGCCCAGAAGTTCCTTATGGCCAATTCATCCCAAACATATATGGACATAACCTATGTTTTATACCCCACAATGGCACGAAGCAATCTGTGTACAATCCAGGTTAGCAAAATGTACCCTGCCCCATAGATGAACCAAGCGCCTATGTTACTACCCCATGTTGAAAGATCACTCGCGATATACAACAAAGGCAGCATAAAAGATATAACCAGCGCTACCCAGAGTCTAAACCAATTGGCAAAATAACTGCATACTCCAAGCATCACAGCAATGATGGGACATAACACCAAGACAGCAAACAGCGGATTCATATGATCGAACCACCAGTAAATCATGCACGACTCCCTCCACATTCTTCGTCACAAGGCCACGTTGTTTTAATGCGTATTATTGAGTTTATTCTACTCTTTTTCCATCTCTTAAAATGTACGATATGTTGCAAAATTAAAAAACCAGCGTCCTGTAAAAAAACAGAATACTGGTTTGTCATGTGAATTCATTTAGATTTTTTTCGTCATAAACGTGCTGTTCGGGTCCAATACATAATCCGCGAATGGTTCGCAATATTCAAATCCGAAGTCTTCGTACATCTTCCTTGCCGGGATAAATGAATCCATTGAACCCGTCTCCAGACTGATTCGCTTATAACCACGGTCTGTGGCAACCTCCATAATATGTGCCAAAATTTTTCTCGCTACGCCTTTTCTCAGATGAGCCGAAGCGGTACGCATCGACTTCAACTCTGCATGCTCTGGATCAAGTTCTTTGATAGCCCCGCAGCCGAGCAAGTCGTCCCCTTCCCAAGCACACCAGAAAGTAATTTCGGGCTCCTTGAGTCCGTCCAGATTCAACGCATGAATACTTTCTGGAGGCGAATCTGCTGCCATCCCTTGCAAGTGCTCAGCGATTAATGCCTTAACTTGTACTCCACTCAAATCATCCACTCTGATCTCCATAACGTACCACTCCCGCCGACATTTTTATTGGTTTTATCACTGAATGTATATCAATCATTTCATCTTACTACCGTGTTAGGTTTTATGACAAGAGGTTGCTTATATCCACTGAAATACGCTATTGTGATCCACCTATAATTTCCAGTATGATGAGGCTATCATATGCCAAAGGGGCGAGGTCTATTGCGAAATATACATAGAGTTAAACGTGGAACTAAGGTGAAGCAAGCTTAACTTATTTTAAAGGAGAACCCTATGACCCTAAAAACGGATAACCTGTTTTATAGCAAACGATTAAAGATGACTCCACCACGTCCTGAAGACGTGCAGACCATGCTGCAATGGAACGAAGACCCGGAGTACCTTCGGAATGTGGATACTGATCTGGCCATTCCCTATTCAGAGAAACAGTTGGAAGATGAGGGCGAAACGAAGAACAAGGAAGTTTACTTCAGACTGCGCACGCATGAAGAGGATACGCTGATTGGTTTTGTCGTCATTCATGGCATTGAATGGAACAACCGCTGCGGACAGCTTGCCATTGGCATCGGACTTGCCAAACATCGCAACAAGGGATATGGCACGGAAGCGTTGAATCTTATTTTACGATATGCGTTCCATGAGATGAATCTGGACCGAGTTGGTCTCGATGTCATCGCCTACAATGCCAAAGCAATCCGTTCCTATGAAAAGGTTGGTTTTCAGTTGGAAGGTCGGGCACGCTCAGCTGTATATCGTGATGGTAAGCGTTATGACCGCTTGATGATGGGAATCCTAAGACCAGAATGGGAAACACACAATCAGATCCATACGGAGGGTGAACAAGCATGACCAAGAATGAAGAAGTCACCGAGTTTATTGAACAGATTCAGATCCCCTGGCAAGTACAAGTCGCTGAACAATTGCGCCAGTTGGTGCATGATACCATCCCTGACGTACAAGAACGCGTCCAATACAAGAAACCTCATTTTTTGAAAAACGGAAAGTACGCTGCGGTCATCTCGCCTTCCAAACAAGCCATGTCTTTCACCATCTTCAATGCAACCGGACTCGATCTACCTGATGGGATATTTGAAGGCCCAGAAGAGCGCAAAACGATCAAACTCAAGGAAAAAGATACGCCGGACTATGAATGGTTGGCTGGTTTGTTAAAGCAAGCATCTGCGGAATTGTAGAGAGATGTAGTGAAGAGCACATACGCCGAAGTAGTAACTTAGGTAGTAATGTGCGAAACGTATGGTGTGGGCCGTAATGTGCGGGTGGTATGTATGGGGTGAGTTTAGGGTTAGGTTTGTGGCAAGCGCTAACGAATCGGACACACCTTATATCGCAGTTTTAAAAACATATGAAATTCTAACGAATCTCAGCAGTCTTATTACAGACCTAACCTCCGATTTTCTTCGAAAAACCATGACAATTGGAGAAATAGAGTTGCTATGATTCGTTAGAATTCTATACTGCTGCAAATTCACCCAATAAGACGTGCTAGGTTCGTTAGACTGTGTGAGTACGACAAGCGGCCTCTGCACGTAGAAAAAACAACCCATTCTCACTCTGGCGGCTAAATAAATAGCATAAACGACTGGCTGTAGCAAAGATATCTCACATCCATCCTACGCAGGGCAAAGGGGCATCCCATGAAGTTCCAAGAACTTCGGGATGCCCCTTGGTTATAGTCTGTCTACTACTGTCATTCCAACCTTAAAAGCGATGTAATATCATAATAAGATGACTGCTTATAATTGCTTATAATGTTATATACTAGCTTCCACCATCAAGATTGCTGGTACGATACGGCGGTCATCTGACACGGCTCACATATGAACATGTAATACATACCCTCACCATATTTCTCAACCTCGCCCCAGTCCAGTTGTGCGACAGCCTCCATTCTCGTGGAACAGCGTGGACATGTTGGGTACTCCGCATCTTGAACCCATCCCGGATGGCCGCCGACCTGAGATAACGATGGCTCCATCGCCCACTCACTGGCATGGAATGCATGACGCGATGCATTTGCAATCCGAAACTGCTGGCCAACATCCGGTGCAAGTTTACCATAGTCGTCCAGGTCAATCTCGTCCATTCCCGCAGGCATGACATTATGTGAACTCCATAACGGTTCTCCTGCTACGTCCAGCTCCATGTAAACCACACCGTAACTGCTGCATATCACGCAAGTCTGTATCTGAAGTTGCTGAGCATGCCAAGAAACGTCATTCAATGCTGGATGCTTAACATCCAGACTAATTAAGGTGGTTAACGCATTGCCACACCATGGACAGCAATTGGTGCTAGGGTTCAGCATCGATAGTGAACTTCCGGTTAACTCCACGTTAGGTCCTTCATTCTCTTTTACTTTATAGAGTGAATAACTTGGGGTGATGAATAATTCCCTGCGCTGCCCGTCTTTTGTAAGCTCCCAACCAGCTTCAGTGGTGTAATGCTCAGGTGCCACGTATAATTCGTTCGCCCAAGATGGAGGAGATTGTCTCCACTGCCGGAACTGCCGCACGACAACATCATCTCCGATATGGGCCAGCATGAGCAATATGTGGTTCCGATTCTCATCATCGCTGTTCACCTGCTGCAAGAGACGATCACGAACCTCACCCGAGGCACTTTTATACAAAATGGCAGGATAATAGATCTCTTGTTCCAGCACCTCAGGAATTTCGGCAGTCAACGATATATCATGGTAGCAGACCAGATATACCAGAATGTCTTTGCCCGTATCTTCATCACCTGTACAAATCCGTTGCATCGCGTAATCCTTCATCTGATCTTGTTGCTCTACAGACAAAGATAGATATACCTGTTCCTCGGATTGTTCATAGGGCGTATAACGAATTAGTGGATTGCGAACCTGAGGTTTGTGCATGATTTTCAAAATTTCGACTGGGTCTGTAATACCTGCATACAAGTTCACGTCACGTCGATTCGCTTCAATGTATCTCTGACGCTCCTCGCGTTCCATCTCCTGCTTGCAAGGCATGCAATAACCAGCCGTTTTCAACGCTGTTGCTGGTAAAATGGTATTTGCACACCCTTCCCGTATACACGGAATTCGTCCTGTCATCCCTCCACCCCCTCTACTATCTGCTCGCTTCATCATGCCATGACAAACACGCCACAACGTGACGTGCTTGTCCCTTACTCCATATTTAAATACCTGCGTGTACCATAAAGGAAAATACGAATCAGTGATGTCCCAACTGGTCCTTGGTAAATTCGTAAAAGGCAAGCGCATCTTCACTGCTGGCAAAGCCTGCCTGAGCCATCTTTTCACTACCGCCACCTTTGCCTTGGTATGCTCCAAGATTACCTTTGAAGAAAGGTCCACAAGCCCATTCAGGCGGCTGGCCGTTCTGTGCCAGAACTACTTTGGCCTCTGAGATACTGGCAAAGAGTACAAGCCCCTCATGGTCTGCCGTCAGCTTGGTAGCAAGACTCTGCATATCCTTGAGCGATTTGTCTTCAAAAACCTGAGCAATTACCAGCCCTTGCCGAGCGGCCAGAAGTTCCTCCGCATAATAGGCATCGTTCGTTGTTTTCACTGCATTCAGCTCAGTTTGCAGCTGCTTTTGCTCCAGCTCCATTTTCTCAATGCGCTCCAATAACTCGTCCTTGCTGGTCTTTAATTTAACCATAATGCTATTGAGCACGTTTTGTGTAGCTGTGAATTCATTTAGAGCCCTTGTTCCACATTTGAAATAAATGCGGGTACCGCCCTTCACTTTTTCAGTTTTCAACAGTTTGATGATCCCAATCTCACCTGTCGCCGACACATGCGTTCCACCGCAGGCGTTATACTCCACATCCTCGATCTCGACGATGCGAATGTCTTCCGTTACCGTAGGTTGCTTCACCAGTGGTAATTGTGCAGCCTCTTCTGCTGTAACCCAGGACGTGTTGATACGAGCGTTACGATAGATCTGGCGATTCACTTCTTGTTCAATGGCGGTTAATTGATTCGCTCCCAGTTCAGCCGCAGCCACATCAATCGTGTCATACTCCGTACCAAGATGGAAACTGAGGGTCATCGCTTCAGTAAGCTTTAGAGTGATTGCCGATAACAAATGCTGACCCGTATGCTGCTGTATATGATCGAATCTGCGCTCCCAGTCAATCTCACAATGTACCTCAGTCTCTTCAGGAGTGCGTTCCAGCTTATGCCATACGTCACCATCTTCAATGTTCACATCCAGAACAGCGATGCCACCAATTTGTCCCAGATCACAAGGCTGTCCGCCCCCATGCGGGTAAAAAGCAGTCTCCGCCAGCGTGACATATACACCATCTTCCTTGTCTACTCTGCCTGTAATCGTTGTATGCCACTCTCTTGTATAAGCAGAGTCATAATAGATTTTTTGCGTCATTGAATCATCCCGATCCCTTCTCGTTCAAATGGTTTTTTACCGATCTGCACCTAACCTCCAGATTACACTATCTGGAACTGTGAATCCAATTTAAGGCACACAAGATCGCTCCTCCATATCAAAAAGACCGCTCTGTAAGCCAAGCTACAGAGCGGTCTCCTTACTTATATCCACGTTTAATGTAACGTTGGATATGGTTTGAGCTATGATTACACCGGAACGGAGATTGCAGACATATTACTTATTATAGACACAAGAGCGAAGCAGACAGAAAGGACCTGAAGAAGCGAAGCGTGCTCCCTTATCACCGGATTTCTACCTTCAGGGGAAAAATCATTAAAATCCGGGGATAAGAGAGATCGAAAGGTTTTCTGTCTGTGTAGTTCCTGAGTGTCAAATCAAGTATGGTCTGCAATCGGAGTGGTCAAGTGTAATCCCAGGTGCATTCCATGTCTTTTTTTACATTAAACCAAATTCCAGAACAGGGCGGTATTCGCCACCGTAACCATCGTGAACAATAATGTGTTCACAAATGCGGCGAGCCATACATTATTCGTTTTTTCAAACAATTTGCGTGCATACACGGCAGCGATGATGAGACAAGGCACCAGTGCAAAGAGCAAAATGCCATTCAATGCCTGACCTGGATACAACGCCACACCTGTCATAAAGTCTTTGCCGTATTGCACCAGCAACCACAGCACCAACCCGCCAACATTCAGTACAATCGTCAGTAACGTTCCGCCACGTTTGCCGCGTGTGTTGGCATTCAGAGTAACTGCACTGACAAAGTAATAAATCAGGAAGAACGGTGTATACCGTAAGGCGGTAATGAAGTGTTCACTCTCGAACGTACGGACCGCAAACGTCCAGATCCGGAAATCTGTTCCGAAGATCGCCTGCACTACAAACAGCAATGCGTATCCGATGACTACTGCGAGCACAGCGGTCACCAAGCTGGCAATGATCGTAACAGGATTCAAGCTGATACCATAATCGCTGAAACGGGTTCCTGCATCCTTTTTAGAGAAATAATGGAAGGCAAAGGTCACCAGGATCATAATTAACGCCGATACCAACGCCCAATACACAATCTGGTTCGTTGTTGGTTCATTGAAGTACGAACTTGTAACCACAATCTTGTCTGCATATTGGAAGACAAGCCACATCACTAGGGACACAACAGCCAGAAGCACGCTGCCTACCGCAATATTTTTCATCCGGCGGCTTGATGTATAGTCGTTCTTCTTGCTTCCAGCCATCACGAACCCAATAATGGCTCCAAGCACACTCAAGGCAAGTACAATCAGAGCGATGATGCGAAGCACATTCAATCCATTTGCCTCTTTATCCATCAAGGTTGGGAATAAGACCGCTGGAATCAGGGTGCTGAATGCGATAGCAAGCCAATAGATTGACTTTTGTTTCCCACTGACTGCTGCGGACACCGTTGCAATCTCTCCCGTTACCGTTTTGCGCAAGAACGGCAGTCTGATCAACAACGTAATCAGCGGCACAATCATCAAGAAGAATCCAATCAGAGCGACAAAGTTAAATGCCTCTTTCGCCCACCAGATCTGATTGCCCGAATCCAGATTCACATTGGTCTGATTAGGCCACGTCACACCATTAAATGCATGTGCATAGAAGTCGATTAGATGCCCAGTTGTTGTACGCGAGAAATGGTTCCATGGGTGAGTCTGATTAGGCGTAAACAGAATATGCTCACCCGTTTGGGAAGGACGTACCACTTTTCCGTCTACGGTCAGATCGCCGGATGGTACTTTGGTAAATGTATCGGTCGTGCCTCTTGGCGCATCAGGTGCAAGGCCAAGGAAGGCTTTACCCGAAGCCGTTGCTGCAAAATCCTTGCGAGTCACCGTACCTTGTACTTCTTTCTCTGCGGCTGTTTTCTCTTCATCCGATTTGTTGAAGAAAAACTCGTCATATTTCCCCGCGACCATGCCCACCGTCCGACTGCCAAATGCAGCCTGAAGCTGATCCTGTGGCGCAACCGCCGCAGCGTAAGAGTAATCCGCACCTGCCGAGATGCCTGTGTAGATCATACGGTATCCTGTTTGAAGGGAACTCATCTCGTCCATGTACATTGACAACAGCGTTGAGAACCCACCCATGGAGTGACCGCTGACTGCCACGTAGGCATTGCCTTTCTCATCTTTCTTGGTGAAGTCCTGCTCATAAATATATTTGGCTGCATCAAACTGCGAGTATATCCAGAACGTTCCGAACAGATCCTTTACCGGAATATCTGCACTCCAGCGGGAATCCCCGTGGTCATACATGTCCAGTGCAAGCACAATATAGCCGCGTCGGGACATCTCAATAGCAGGTGCATCCTGCATTTCTTTCGTATTCAGATATCCATGTGTTGTAATAATGACCGGACGTTTATCAGCCGCACCTGCCCCTTTAGGCATGTAGAGCAGACCCGATAGCGTGCCGTGATCGGCTTGGAATTTGATCTCTTTGACCTTAACGGAATAAAAGGAAGAGTTGAACATTCCAGCAAACAAGCTGCCGAAAATGACCAAAACGAGTGATAAAACCAACAACCCCTGCGGTTTTTTTAAGAATGATGTGACTGTTCTCATAAAGGTCCCCTTAACAAATATAAAATACTAGATAAATGAATGAATAATAGTGCATTGTAGATACGTCCAAAGAGCTATTCAAATTAGATGTAAATGATAACATGTAAAAATTGACTTAGTATGGCCTAAAAAAGGCACACATAACGGCGCCGGACGTCCGGCGCCATTACCTGTGTCACTTGCTACATAGTATCTTAACGTTTACTGACTCAATCTCTATAGCTGTCTAAGAATGACGCTGGGCAAACCCGTGACCAATCTTATTTCATCGACTCGGATAATTCTGTGAAAATAACACCCAGCGCATACGCACCAGCATCCGGGTAGCCCAGACTACGATCACCGACGGCACCTGCACGTCCCATACGTGCCACGATGTCTTCGGTTTTCTTCGCACCTTCAACGGCTGCTGCTGCACCTTTGGCAAATGCTGTTTTGAAGTCATCGCCAGACTCCGCACTTTGAGTCCAGGAATCGGCACACGGAACGAGTGCATCGATCAAGGTTTTATCACCTACAACGGCACCACGTCCGAAGGAACGTTCTCCTGTAGACTGAATCCCTTGCACCGCTGCATGGATCATCTCGGCGAATTCAGCAACGTTTAATTGCTGTTTATCCCCTACTGCTTTGCCAGCCGCACGGAATGCCGAACCCCAGATTGGGCCGGATGCGCCGCCACAATATTCCATGATGACCAAGGAACATGCATCGAGGAATGATCCGATGTCTTTTTTATCTTCGTTAATGATGTGATTCCATTCGCGTTTCAACTGGCGGAAGCCTTTTGCCACACTCATACCGAAATCGCCATCACCGGCATGGGAATCCAGTTCACAGAATGGTACTTCATTCTTGATGATGATCTCACCCATTTTATCGATCAGATAGACGACATTGTCCAGTGAAAATTGATTGCCTTTGATTACCGCAGCTGATGCATCCGTCTCCACTTCGTAAGATACAGGAGCGTCTTCACCCACAACAGCTTCCAGCGCTTCGGAATACGCCACTTGTGCTGCTGGAGGGCCGGATACTTTAAATGCAGGTGTATCACTTTCCTTGAACAACAGCGTTTTTAGTTCCTCATCCAGTTTCAGGATCGTAACCGATGCCCCCGCCATATCGATACTTGTCATGTAGTTGCCTACAAACGTAGTAGCGACCTTCAGACCTGCATGTCCAGCAAGCTCACGCTGAACGGAATTGTTGAGCAGGTATAGTTCTTGCAGTGGCGTTGCACCAAAACCATTCACCAGCACCGCAATCTCAGCGGATGCATCCTTATCCAGCTTCATATCTGCGAGCAATGCTTCGACCATACGTCCTGCCAACTCATCCGCTGATACCAATTTCTCACGGCGAATCCCTGGCTCACCATGAATCCCTACGCCGAATTCCATCTCATCTTCAGCAATTTCGAATGTAGGCGTGCCTTTGGCGGGCACCGTACAGGATGTGAATCCAAAACCAATACTGCGCACGTTCTGAGCTGCCTTCTCAGCAACGGATTTCACATCAGCCAGACTGCGGCCTTCTTCGGCTGCTGCTCCGGCGATCTTGTGAACCAGTACAGTTCCGGCAACGCCGCGACGCCCAACGGTATACAAACTGTCTTGTACAGCGATGTCATCCTCAACACGTACATACTGTACGTTGATGCCATCTTCTTCAGCCAGATGTGCTGCATTCTTGAAATTCATCATGTCGCCGCTGTAGTTCTTGATGATCAAGAGTGTACCCTTGTTGCTGGCTGTTGCCTTGATCGCTTGATACACCTGGATTTGGGAAGGAGATGCGAATACATCTCCACACACCGCTGCATCCAGCATGCCTTTACCCACATAACCAGCGTGAGCCGGTTCATGCCCGCTGCCTCCGCCACTGATCAGGCTGACTTTATCGGCCTGAATCTCTCTGCGTTTGATGACTTTATATTTTTTCAGAAATTCAAGCTCCGGGTGTGCAAGCGCAATCCCGTTGCACATTTCCATAACAACATGTTCGGCCTGGTTAATAATTTTCTTCATTATTTTACCTCCCGGCGAGCTGCTTTGTACTCACGACCCATGCGGTCAGCCGCTGCAATGGCAGCAGCTACTTCAGGAACGGTGATTGGGAACGGCATGGCGTGAATGGATTCTTCCGGAATACAAGCGATCTCTGCCACTTTCAACAGTTCTTCCTGACTAATCGTATCTACACCGATATCCGCCAAGCTGATCGGCAGTCCCACTTCGAGACAGAAGTCCATGACTTCATGCAGCTCTTCAGTTGGTGCATTTTCAAGGACGAGCTGTGCGATTGTACCGAAGGATACTTTTTCACCGTGGAAGAAATGATGTGTGCCTTCCAGAACAGTCAAACCGTTGTGAATTGCATGTGCTGCGGCCAGTCCGCCACTTTCGAATCCAAGACCAGATAACAGAATGTTGGTCTCAACGATATTTTCCAGCGCTTGTGTCACAACGTTGCTGTCACTTGCTACTTTTGCTTTTGCACCGTCAGTCAGCAGCATTTCATAACACAGTTTTGCCAGTGCAAGCGCCGCATTGGTACCTACTGCAGATGGGGTATATCCTTCGCGGGAACCCATTGGCAGACTTGCGTTTACACGGGAATAGGATTTTGCTGTTGCTCTTGCTTCGAAGTATGTAGAGAGCGCATCTCCCATACCGGATACGAGGAAACGTGTTGGTGCATTGGCAATTACCGTTGTATCAACGAGAACCACACTTGGGCTTTGTTTGAAGTAAGCATAGTCATCAAAAGAACCGTCCGGTGTGTACAATACAGCGGAGTGACTTGTTGGTGCGTCTGTTGCCGCAATCGTTGGGCAGATGATCAGTGCTTCGCCTTCAGCTACACATTTAGCCGCATCAATGGCTTTACCACCACCAAGACCGATGGTAGAGTCACATCCTTTTTCCTTTGCGATCGCTTGCAGACGAGCAACTTCCTCACGGGAACATTCCCCTTTAAAACCGCTTTCAACAAACGTAATATTAAATTTCTCGGCTGTTGCATCCAGCTTAGCTTTGACACGCTGTACATCATCGGGATGTGCAATCAGCAAAGCAGATTCTCCGAAGGATTTAACAAAGTACCCCAGGTTCAACAACTCGTCTTCGCCTTGTACATATTTAGTTGGGCTGATAAATGCTTTTCTCATAATATTATATGCCTCCTAAGGATATGAAATAGTGTAGTGATTACATCAAATTTTAATTTCTTACAATTGACCTTAATATAACGCATGAGCAACAGGTTTTACAGTGGACTTTGATAACAAATTATTATAATTTACAATCGTAATTTTTTGCTTTTTGTCACAATCATGGTATCTTATTGTCATGAGATGGTTGAATTTTGACCTCCCATTATACATTACCCGTCATCATTACATCTTAATATGTACAACTTGCTAACTTTTAACGGCCTAAATTATGAATCAGGTTAGCCTATGGAGGTTGCACCAATGATCAAAGAATATCTGCATATCAATAAAATTCTGGACCTTAATAAATGGAAGCGTCTACAAGATTCTCTCGCAACAGTAACCAAACTGGCGATCCTCACCGTTGATTATAAAGGCATTCCCGTAACCAGTCACAGTAGCTGTCAGGCTTTCTGCCAGAATGTCCGTAAAGACCCGGAGCTTCTCCCCTACTGTCAAAAATGTGATTCACGCGGTGGTCTGGAAGCGGTCCGATTGAATGAACCTTATGTGTATTTATGCCATTTCAATATTATAGATATCGCGATTCCAATCACGATTGATGGCAAATATATCGGCGCCGTCATGGCAGGACAAGTGAAACTCGCCGATCCGGAAAAGGGTAGCGACTTGGAGCAAATTGTCACGTCCAAAAACGTACCCATGCATGCAGCCAAGCTGGAGGAATTAAAGGATGATTACGCCCAGCTACCTGTGATGACCTATGAAGAGATTGTGAAAATCTCTAACATGTTATCCCTGCTCTGCAACTACATTGTGGAAGAAGCGCTAAACAAAAATCTGTTAGTTGAAATGTTCGAAAAAGCTTCAGGCAATCAGGAGACTCTAAACCTCTCCACCATTCTGCCGGGTTACTCCATTCGTAATATCGAGTCGATCAAAAAAGAGATGACCAATGCGATAGCGGATGCTTATCTGAAGAACAGCCCAAGTGACACGGAAAGCTCCAGCCCGGTGCTTCAGCCTGCTTTTGAATACATTCACAGTCACAAGAGTGAACAAGTTTCACTCAAACAAATGGCCGATCTATGCCACCTGAGTCCGAGTTATTTCAGCAGACTGTTTGCCAAGGAAACGGGCGAGAACTTCACCACCTATCTGGCAAAACTCAAGATAAAGTGGGCCAAACAATTGCTGGAGGTCACCGACATGCCTGTCTCACAGATCAGTGATGAGCTGGGATTTAATGAATCGGGATATTTTATCAAAATATTCAAAAAGTTCGAGGAAATTACGCCTGCTCTCTATCGCAAATACCTCCAAGAGAAAATATAGGTTCACTGATACTTTTTTCGTATCAAAGATGAGGTTAAAAGATATTTCACCTATTAATCTGCCATTGTTACAATGGAGTCCAGATGACTTAGGGAGGCGACATGAATGGAATATCGCAAATTAGGAAACAGTGGATTAACCGTCAGTGAGATTTCACTCGGCAACTGGATTACGCATGGAGCGCAAGTCGAGGATGGAATAGCAGAAGCTTGTGTGCGAACCTCATTGGATGCAGGTATTACCACATTTGATACCGCAGATGTGTACTCCAATACCAAGGCAGAATCCGTCTTAGGACAGGCTCTTAAGGATGTACGAAGAGAAAGTATTGAACTATGCACCAAAGTCTGTCACCCAACCGGCACAGGTCATAATGACCGCGGACTTTCACGTAAACACATCATGGAAGCCTGCAATGGTTCATTACGGCGGCTACAGACGGATTATATCGATGTCTATTACGCTCACCGTTATGATTACAACACTCCGCTGGAAGAGACGTTTCTGGCATTCTCCGATTTGGTGCGTCAGGGCAAAGTCCATTACATTGGCGTAAGTGAATGGAACGCAGATCAGATTGCACGAGGAGCCGCTTTGGCGAAGGAACTTCATATACCCTTCATTTCAAGTCAGCCGCAATATTCGATGTTATGGCGTGTGATTGAGCAAGAAGTGGTGCCTGCAAGCGACCAAGCAGGACTTGGACAGATTACATGGTCTCCTCTGGCTCAGGGTATACTATCAGGCAAATATGCGCCTAACGCAGCATTGCCCACCGGATCACGTGCAGCTGCTGAGGCAGGAGCACCCTTTTTCAATAAACTGGCTGGACAGTGGCTACGTGAAGATGTTCTTACCGCTGTGCAACAGCTTGTTCCACTCGCTAAAGAGATTGGTCTAACTCTCCCCCAACTCGCTGTGGCGTGGGTTCTACAACATTCGTATGTCAGTTCCGTTATTATCGGTGCATCCCGGCCGGAGCAGGTACTTGAAAATGTAAAAGCTTCTGGTGTGAAACTGGACTGTGCGATCATGTCTCGTATTGATGAAATACTGAATCCGTGGATTGAGCGTGATCCAACCAAGACGGGATAGTTTCTTTTTTCACTACTCACAACATACTAAGTTGTACTAATCATTTACACGATAACGGAGAGGACAGAAAAAACCTGAAAAAGCGGAGCGTTCGCCTTTATCACCAGATTTCCCCTTGAGAAAAGGGATCGAAAAAAATCTGGGGATAACAGCGATTGGAAGGTTGTTCTGTCATCGCAGTGTAAGTGTAAATAACCTTTAGCGCAACTCATATTCCCCATCAACAAAGTTCATAAAACGTGATACCACTTCCTGATTCATATCCGTCCGCCATGCCGTATACAACGGTACGGAGGGCGGATTTTCTTCTAATGGAAGAAAGACTACACCCTTACGCTGGAACACATCCACTGATGACGGAACAATGGAAATGCCCATGCCCGCCGCAACGAGATTCACAATCGTATACATCTGGATCGCTTCCTGCGTAATTCGAGGGTCTACGCCATGCTCCCTGCAATAATCCAGAACGAGACGATGGAACGGAGAACCCAGATGCCTTGGGAATAAAATAAAATCTTCATCCGCCAGTTCTCGAATTGAAACTTGAGTCTGAGAAGCCAACGGGTGATGATCTGGCAATACGGCAATCAACGTTTCCATCTGACAGGGGCGGAACGATACATGACGAGTATCTTCCTGATATCTCAAAAATCCAATATGGATCTGTCCGTCTTCCAGTGCCTGCAATTGTTGGGACGAAGTCATCTCACGCAGCGTCAATTCAATCTGCGGATATGCAGTGCGAAATTTCCTAAGAACATCCACCATAATGCTCCCCGAAGCCGAATCCACAAAGGCTATGGTGATATGCCCGATGATGCCCTGATCTGCCTTTTGCGTAAGTTGAATGGATCGTTCGAGCTGAGCCATGATCAGTCTGGCCTGTTCCAGAAATACGGCACCTGCCGGGGTAAGACGAACCATTTTCCTCGTGCGCTCCAACAGCTTCACGCCAAGCTCTTCCTCCAGATTCTGAATCTGCTGGCTCAGCGGTGGTTGCGTCATATTTAATTTTTCCGCTGCACGGTGAAAATGAAGTTCTTCTGCCACGGTGATAAAGTATCTTAACTTCCGAATATCCATAAGCCGATTGCGCATCCTTCCGTCTACCTTGTTAATTCATCTGTTCCTGAACCCAGATTGCCGACTCAGCCAGCATCGTCATCAATTCATTAAAGTCCACAGCAATCTCCCGCAGAGGAGTTTCCCCTGCATCGTGGATCAACATCATTATCTTGCCTGAACTTTGATCCAGTATAGCCGTACTTCCTTCACCAAATCCACCAATCGGGAAAGGCTGGAGGTCAGCTGGCAGCTCGTATTCTTTCTCATATTCACGGTATACTTCCAAAAAATCCGGATAAGCCCAGCTTAGTTCTTTCACCGAATACAAGGCAGGGTCGCCGAAGTTACATGCACCGAACTCAAGTAAAAGTGCGCGATACACTGCGGGCAGTCTCACATTATGCTTTTGCTCAAAATCCTCAATGCTCTGTTGTTCTTCAGGAGTACATCCTTCTCCCATTGTTGTATCGTAGGCTTTTACCAAAAGATCACGAATCGGTTCCAATTCTATTGACGTCACTTGAACTCCCCCTTAAGGTACTTTTCTCCACTGATAAGCCGTTGTGAATTCAATAGTTCTCCTTGAAGTGCAACACCTTACCCAAACAAGAGTCGAGCATTAAAATCAACTTTTTATCTCACCTGTTTACGCAACTCTTGATCCAGCCATTCCAGTGCTGCACGCAGCTTGTCCAGAGGAACTTTCTCATAACGATCACCCGTAGACAGTTCAAAGGCACAGCTGTTTCCACTTGTTTTGTTCAGATATGAAGTCATTCCTATGCCATACTGCTGAGCCATTTGCACAAGAATTGGTTCAACTTCGGCCGCAGCGAGCGCAAAGTGCACATGGAACATATTGGATACCGGCACCTCGGGCAAGGTTTGTATTCCGTGACACGCATTCAGTAAGAATGCGAGTTCTTGAGCCTGCTCGTAATACAACTCCATTTTGCCAATCCGTTTATTGAAATAATACTGAGAACTCAGAATATACGGATACAGGCCAATCAGATCTCCGCCGTGCCGACGTTTCCATACTTTCGATTCTTGCATCACATCCGGATCACCCGCCAATATAGCCCCCGCAATACCTCCAATGCCTTTATAAAAGGAAACATACACCGTATCAAACAAACTGCAAATCTCCGCAGGCGTTTTCTCATAATAAGGAGTAATCTCAAACAGGCGTGCCCCGTCCAGATGCAGCTTAATCCCGCGTTCACGGCAATAGGCCGAGATCGCTTCCAGTTCTTCATACGCCGGTAATTGCCCACCAATCTCGCGTTGCGGAAGTTCCAACAGCAGACAGGCAATGTCCTGATCAAGCGCTTGTACATCTTCCAAACAAATCAAACGATCCTTGTCCGCAAGTAAAATTGATTCAATCTGATGCAACTCTTTCAGTCCGTCTTCCTCATGGATTTCCAGATGACACAGAGGGTGATAAGCTACTCGTTTTACATCTTTGCGGTCACACCAGATCCGTAATGCAATCTGCTGCGCCATCGTTCCACTTGGGAAAAACACTGCCGATTCCTTGCCAAGAACGTCAGCCATCTGTTGCTGAAATTCTTCAATGAGTGGGCCGTTCCCGTAGTGGTCACTGAACAACTCTCCATCGATCTGGTCCAGTACGTTCTGAAGTACCTTCACTTGGCGACTGCCATGACCACCTACAATAAAGTCTGCCTGATTAAATGCATCACCCAACGTTAACGCAGTTTCTTTCAAGATCACTCACTCCTTTATAGTGCATGTTCATAAACGGACTTTTTGAACAACCTCTTATAGTTCTGGTTCTGTAATAATCTCAACCAAAGCGCTGAGCGCACTAGATATATGTTCACCACGGGAATACACAAATCCTACTTCCAACCGACAATAAGGATCAGGCAATGATAACACTGCAATCTCGCCTCTTAAATTTGCTTTGGTAACCGAAGAACGTGGCAGCAATGATACACCGAGCCCGGCAGATACACCATTCAGAATCGTGTCCAGTGTTCCATATTCCATGATGTTAAGCGTGTGGATACCCTGATCGTTCAAAAAGGATTCCGCCTGATCGCGATGTGTGCATCCGATCTCAAAAAACAACATCGGCCTGGACAATAACGTGTACATCTCATGTACTCCAGGTTCAGCGATCAACACCAATTCCTCGTCATACATCTTCATATAATTCAGCTCAGGATGATCAATCGGCCCATATATTAAGGCTCCATGCAATTCATGTTGGATAACCTTCTGGTTCAGTTCATGGGTCCCACCCGTGACAAGCGAATGTTTTACTTCCGGGTAACATGAAGTATATTCAGCCAAGAGCGGCGTCAGAAAAGTAGAAGCTGCTGTCTCTATGGCACCCAGACGAAGCATGCCAGCTGGTGGGTTACCCACTTGCGTGGCCTGCTCTGCTTCATATAATAATTCCAATATTCTATCCGCATACCCAAGCAGGTTCTCTCCCGCTGGCGTCAGCGACATCCCACGATTGGAACGATGAAATAGCGGTACTTGCAGTTGAGTCTCCAACTGTTTAATCCGTGTTGTTACATTGGACTGCACATAATTAAGTGAGAGCGCAGCTTTACTGATACTACCTTCGCGGGCAACCGCCTGAAATATTTTCAAATCACCTGCATCCATACCCTGATCACCTGCTCGTCGTTATATCGGCATTCTGCATCATCCGATTCATGCAAAGTGCTTATCTATTATTTTCAATGATACTGACAATCATTTTTGTTCATTTTACGTGAATCTGCTCCGTCTGTACAATGAGGCTCAGTAGTGAAGTCTGGCTACATAGACAGGAGGAATATTAAACATGAAAGCTATTGTCCATTCGGGCCAGAGCGGCCTTGCAGGTCTTCAATATACAGAGTCAATCTCTCGGGCACCAGAAGCCGGGGAAGTGCAGATTCAATTAAAATCCGCTGGTATCAACCATCGGGATCTATTCATCATGGCAGGACGCGGAACCCAGGACACCCCGCTCATTCCCGGTTCCGATGGAGCAGGTATTATCGTAGCGATTGGCGAAAGCGTAAGAGGGTTCGCGATAGGGGATGAAGTCATTATCCATCCTACACTCGGTTGGGAACATGCATCTGAAGTGCCCATCGTGCCCGATATTGTTGGTGGCCCTACGGATGGAACGCTGGCGCAATATATAACCTTGCCTGCTGCAAATGCCCTGCCTAAGCCAGCCCACCTATCCTGGGAGGAAGCAGGTGTGCTGTCCCTTTCAGCGCTGACGGCCTATCGCGCCTTATTCACTCGCGGCGTATTAAAGCAAGGTGAACATGTGCTCATTCCCGGTATTGGCGGTGGTGTAGCGACCTATGCCCTGCTCATGGCCGTTGCGGCTGGTGCCAAGGTGACCGTCACCTCCAGAAATGAAGCCAAAAGAAATGAGGCACTGCGCTTGGGTGCTACCCATGCATTGGATAGTCATGCCGATTGGAGTACGCAGAACGATCTGGAACCTGTGGACATCATCTTGGATAGCATCGGACAAGCCATGTTCCCAAAATATTTTGATATAATCAGACCAGGTGCACGTATCGTGATGTATGGTGCAAGCTCGGGGGATGATCTGACTGTACCCATTCGCTCTATCTTCTTCCCGCAGATCAGTCTGATCGGCACCTCTATGGGCAGCCGTGAGGAGTTTATCCAGATGCTGCAATTCGTGGAGCAACATGACATACATCCTGTAATTGATGGCGTATATCCGTTGCAATACGTAGCAAAAGCATTCGAACGCATGGAAAAAGGCGAGCAGTTTGGTAATCTGGCTATCCTTATGGAGTGACATCTATTTTGAGATGGGCCTTCATGAATTGTTGAAAATTAGTTAACGATAATGGGGTGAATCCATCTGACCCGTCTCGCTAAACGTATACTAATTGTTCTTATTACTATTATCATTTTGGCCCAAATTCCTATGTTAAAAGAAACCTTAGCCCGAGGAGTTACTACGTTATATGTGAAGATAAAGTATCCCGAACATTCCTTTCAATTCCAAGACTTCATCTACGAGTCTCATTTCGGAAACTATATCATTTCTTATACTGATCAAGACGAACAACGCATTAGTCTGATGCTTGAGCCCAATTTTTTTCCGGCGCTCATTACGTATGATCCATTGAATCAACCCATGGAATGACTAGTTTGTTCACACTATGAATCATTCAGGAGGTATCGATATGGACAATAGATTACATTTGGTAGAATTGGTTCGCAAACTGATGGACTCTGAAGGAACGGAAGCCGAGTTGGATGACATGTTAACGGAGCTACAGCAGCAGGTTCCACATGCGGAGATCAGTAATCTGATTTTCTGGGATGATCGAGACCTGACACCTGAACAGATTGTGGAAGAAGCCTTGGCTGCCCGTCCCATCCTGCTTCCACCCCAATCTTAATATTCTTCAGGAGGTGGACAATAGGATATGTCTGACATGTCTGATATGAATCATAATAACAATGATGAACACCCTGATTTTAACGAAATCAGTGGTGAAGAAAACATATTAGTCAGAGGAGCTGCCTTTGCTATTCTTGTTGCACATCAACAAGTTAATGGTGCAGCATCTGCGTTAGAATCGCTTCAATCCGACCCTGATTTTGGCTCTTCTGCAATGCGGGTACTGCAATCGAAACAACGAAGTAATAATCAATAAACCAAGTTTACCCTCCCCAATTTCCATAATTTCGTTATAATGGTAAGCAAGACACCATGCAATTGGAGGAGAATTATGGAAACGGAAGCTTTACGCAACGTGGAACAACTAGCTCTGAAGAAACACAAGATTTACAAACAAAGTTTAATCAGGTACCTCGCACGCTCCATGCTGGCCAGTATGTTTATCGGATTCGGCGTCATCGTGGCGTTTAAGACAGGTAACTTCTTTTATATGGAGCAGTCCCCATTTACCTATCCGATGGCGGCAATTACGTTTGGCGCGGCCATCATTCTGATCGCCTATGGCGGGGGTGACCTGTTCACGGGCAATACGTTTTATTACACGTATGCGGCGCTGCGCAAGAAACTGCGCTGGTTCGAAGTGATCAAACTGTGGATTGCGAGTTATAGCGGTAACCTGATGGGTGCAGCCGTGTTTGCCCTGTTAATCTACCTGACCGGATTGTTCGATTCGTCTCAGGTGAATGGTTTTCTGTTAAGCGTGGTAGAACACAAAATGGAAGTTCCAACCATGCAGCTCTTTTTCCGCGGAATTCTGTGTAACTGGCTTGTATGTATGGCGTTCTTTGTCCCGATGTTCATGAAGGAGAATGGAGCCAAAATGTTTGCCATGATGCTCTTTGTGTTCTGCTTCTTCATCTCGGGATACGAGCACAGCATCGCCAATATGTGTACGTTCGCGATTGCACTCGTGCTGAACCATCCGGGGACGATCTCAATTGAAGGTGTGATCCACAACCTGGTTCCCGTGACTTTGGGTAATCTCGTGGGCGGTGTGTTGCTGATGGGCTTTATGTATTATGCGGTGAACAAACCGTTTCTGGATGAAGAGACACATTAATCTCTGGCAAAAAAAGCCCTCCTTCCAGCCCGGTCCTTCGACCGTGGCGAATCGGTAAGGAAAACACAAAACACCCCGGCAACCTTCCCATCTCAGGGAGAAGGTTGCCGGGGTGTTTCTCTACGGGCAGGCTCACGGATAAGCCGCCTGCCCTCCACACGCATAGCCATGTGATACACAACCACATGGCTCCATGCGGTGGGTCGGCAAGCAGGCCGCAATCAGGTAGCCCTGTGTTGCCCGCTTGCCAACCCCATCCGTGGCTTAGAAGTACTCCCGCCACGGAGTATATTCAATATCGTTGTCGCCGCGCGTGACCACGATCATATTCTCAATTTTGCCCGTCTCCTTATTGGTACGGTAAATCATCGTACGTGTCTCGCCTTCTTCCGGCACGGAGAACAGGAATTTGTCCGCGACGAAGGAAGAACCAAGTCCAGTGGCATGTTCTGTAAAGGCAGAGCCCGTCTTGCTTGTGAGCAGCAGACCAATCCCGTAGGCTGTAGCCGTTTGTGCTGCTTTGCCAAAGAGATGCTCGCCTTGACTGGTCGTGTGCGTTTGCTCCGAATACCTATACTTTTCCGTATCCTTGCTATAGTCCACCACATTGCCCTGTTTATCCAGACTGATGGTGGTTGTTTCGCCCTTGTCGCTTTTCACCTGATACGTACCTACGATGGAATCCTCGGTAATTTTCACCGTCTTGCCCGTATTGGGGTCAGTCTGATAGATTACATCTTCATACTGAAGCCGAATGATGTTCATGCTGGCCTGAATCTGTTGCGCCAGTTCTTCGTCACCCATCTCTTTGGCTTTCTTCAGCATTTCCTCATAGTTCTGGTATTTCTCGGCATCCTTCTCATCCCATTCATCCATGTTCTTTGGTGGACCTGGCGTTTTGTCCAGATCATCGCCTTTATTTTTGCCCATGGTTGATAGCGCCCGCGCTGCGGTCAGCGCCGTCATGATTGCCTGGCTCACCGCCTCTTCATCTGTCGTGCGGAAACGCTCGGCAATCTTCTTAAGCTCCGACTGAATGGACAGAACCAGTTCCAGAACAGATTTCATCGTGCCTTGAGCCGTTGAATAATCGTTATAAAAACGCTCACGCTCCATGCCATCCCAGTTGCTCCGCATGACACTCATCTTACCGTCCAATGTGGACATGAAGCCCGATAATTGCTGATGTGCCTGAGCGAACTGCCCACTGACCGTCTCCAGTTGTTCCGGTGTCACCTTGATCTGTGTCATCCTGCACACTCCTCTTCGTGGTCATTATATCCCGTGGTTAACCAATGTGTTGCCCGAACAGCACTCTCCCAGATCTCGACCAACTTGTCATGATCCTGTTCCCGATATTCAACGACTAACATGTCCAACTTATGCTCCTTTTCTATTAAAAGTAAAAGGTTATGTAAAAGCCCGATCCTGGGATCGGACTTGTTTAATACATCAAATTTGAAATAACTCTACGTTTATTTTACCATGTCCATCATTCAATCTGTACCCATAATTTCCAATCTTGAGTCAACGTTCTACCTCCGTTTTTGGCTTCCAACGGAAGGTTGCTGCCGATTGGGAAGGCAGTATATATCGAAACGAATCTCCGCTCATGACTACATCAAAGGAAACTTCTGCCTCACCCGTGTTAGCTGCAACCAGCACCATCGTTCCATCCGGATTGCGGAAGGTTACGTTCTCGAGCTGGCCCTGTTCTTGCGTAGAGGCAACTCTTACGGCTCCCGGACGTACATAACGGCTGATGTGGCCTAACGCATAATACTCGACATTTCTGATGATTTCATCACGCTCCGGGTCAATCGTCACAACCCCACGACAGTTCTCACAGCCACCGTTCGTGGGTCCACCTTGCGGATCGAGTGCGATGTTCCAGAGCAGTACATTTTTCGCCCAGTTGCGAGGTGCACCAATGATGAGATTGGACATCTGCCAGCTCAGATTCTCGCCAAAATCAGGACTCCACTCCCCACCACTACATTCGGTAAAATAGATATTTTTGTCCGGGAAGCGCTCATGCACTTCCGACATGGCAGATGGATCACCTGCATAACAGTGAAAAGCAGATCCATCGATATAAGCAGCAGCCTGCTCATCACCAAGCACCGTAGCGGTATATTCGACCGCCTGATCCCAGTTATGATCATACGCGATGATTCGCGTGTCCAGTCCCGCATCCTGTAGAGCCGGGCCGAGATAATCCTGAATGAACATCGCTTGTTCTTCAGCTCCCATACTCATACTCGGATATTTATCGGAGGTGAATTCCGGTTCATTTTGCAACGTGATCCCGTAGATGGGAATGCCCTTTGTCTGATAAGCTTTGATATATTTCACAAAATATCTCGCGTACGCTTCATACACCTGAGGATCGTTGTAATCCAGATACCAACCGTTAGTGGTCTTCTCCCCATACTTCATCCAGCCCGGGGCCGTCCACGGTGTGCCCAGTACGTTAAGATCCGGTTTCAAATCAGCTACACGCTCCAGCATGTTCACAACTTCCTGATCCTTTTCGATCGAAAAGGATTCCATGTCATAGTCCTTGCCAGACTCGATATCATCATAGGTATAACTCGAAGCCACACCTGTTTCATCTACCGAATAATCGGAGGCACCAATCGTATGACGCACCATATCCATGTTCAGCCCTTCTGTTGTAAACAGTTCCTTCAGCAGTTGCTCTTGTTGTTCCTCTGGGAGCTCGTTGATCAGATGTGCCGATGAACCCGTCATCGCTGCGCCAAAACCATCCATGGTCTGATACGTCTTGTCCGGGTCAATCTGTATGGTGAACGCCGACGAAGAAATGTCTGGCCCCTGCGTTGAAGAAACTGAAGAACTTGTGTCTGCATCATGGTGATCGGTAATTGGAATGGGCTTCTGTCGTGCAAGCAGATTTTGCTGATCTCCCGTGGTTAACCAGACTTCGGCCGTTCTCTGTTTGTCCACAACCGGTGGCGGAGCGGGTTGTTCACTTCGGTTGAAGATAAGCCAGATTCCTATACCGACAAAACAAACAGCAGCGATCAACAGGATCATCCATCGTTTGGGATATTCTCGCCAACCTATGTTTATCATGCTTCACTCTCCTTCCATTGTGGAAAAAGCCGCGGCCACTAGGCCACGACTCATTTTCCTAATCTATATGAAGTAGAACAAACTGCATTTAACGAAATAACTTCACTGGGAGAACAACCTTCCAATCTCCCTTATTGAACTTTTATTTACCGGACTTGCTTCCGATATTCACACTGCCTGTCAGACGGATATCATCCGATGCACTGCCAACATACACTTGGACTTTACCCTTAGGCATTACCCATTCATGGGATGTTTCATCCCAGTAGGACAATGCGCTGCGATCCAGTTGAATGTTGACCCGCTGCTGCTTGCCTGCCTTCAGATCTATCTTCGCCCAACCAGCAAGCTGCTTCTCTGGCGTTTCAACTTTAGTTGGCAGATTGCCAACATAGACCTGTACAACTTCTGCACCGGCAACTTTACCGGTATTGCGCAGATTCAGGGATACTTCTACAGTTTCCTTATCGCCTTTACCTGTGTTTTTCACATGCAGATTACGATAATTAAAATCGGTATACGACAGTCCGTGTCCAAAAGCAAACGCCGGTGTCATGCCTTCTTTGTCATATCCTTTATACCCTACAAAAATACCCTCGGAATAGTTGCCCACCCCGTTCACACCTGGGAATTGTTCCGCAGTGGATACCGGGGTCTGGGAATCATCTGATGGGAACGTCACCGGCAACTTACCGGATGGATTCACATCACCAAACAGCACACGTGCCACCGCATTACCTTGTTCCTGACCTGCATACCAAGCCTGAACGATGGATGGCACTTCTTTTTGCCAGGAATCCATTTCAACAGCGCGACCACTCATTTGCACCACGATCGTTTTGGGGTTGGCTGCTGCTACCTTGCGGATCAGCTGCTCCTGGTTATTCGGCAACTCCAGGTCGGAACGGTCGACGTAACCTTCACTGTCATACGTACGAGTTACCACGACGGCAACATCGGATTTTTTCGCCAGCTCAACTGCTTTTCGCATTTTAATATCCACAGCGTCGTCTGGAGCTTCCCAGCCAAAACGAACCTGTGCACCCATATCATGATTAGTCTGTACCGGGAAATCCGTACGATACTCAATTCGAATATTGTGGGATTCACCTTCTTTGAATGTGATTTCTTTCTTCGTTGTACTCAATGTTTCACCTTGATTGTCTACGAGTAACTTATCATCCACATACAGTTTCGCAGAACCTAGACTGGTCAGGGACAGTTTATATTCACCCGTTTGCGGTGCTGTGATCGCCCCTGTCCAACGAGCAGACATTTTGGCATTGAATTTCGTTGGTGTCACTGGAAGCTTGGAAGACTGTGCGTTAAAACCTTCATAGTTGTAGAATCCAAGATTCATGTTGACCTGATGATCTGTTCGGACCAAAGAAGGATTACCCTCCATATCTTTATTCGTCCAGTATTCAGCACGCAGACCATATTCCGCACGATCTGTACCATAGTCTCTTTCGCTTTCCTGAGCATCCGCTGGTGATAACAGAGTAGAAGGTACAGCGGATGGTCCATTAAATGCATCTCCTGCGGAGATAGGATCCGTTCCGGCAGCATATTTTACATCCACACCGTTACCGGCACGGTTACGAATGCCTTGAAGCGGACTTACAGTATAAGTCGGATTAACCAGACTGCTACCTCCACCAGCAGCAGATGCGTTATCTGCATCCGGACCGATGACAGCGATGGATTTCACGTTTTTCTTGGACAGCGGCAGCACATTATCGTTGTTTTGCAAAAGAACCATGCTCTCTTCTGCAATTTCACGTGCCTGTTTGCCGTCTTTCTTGGCATTGATTTGTGTATTCGTTACAGGGTTATCAAACAGCCCTTTATCGAACATTTGAAGCAAAATGCGTCTAACCTTCTTATCAATGGTTTGCTCGCTGACTTCGCCATTGTTCACGGCTTCCAGCAATTTGTCTCCCCATTTGCCGTAAGGCTCTCCCGGTGTCTCCAGATCCAGACCCGCATTGGCGGACTTGGTTGTGCTGAAGTTTGCACCGTAGTCACTCATGACAAAACCTTCGAAGCCAAACTGATCCCGAAGGACATTGGTCAGCATCTCCTTGTTCTCACAAGCATATGTACCGTTCACCTGGTTAAATGAACACATTGCTGAACCAAGATCCGCTTTTTCGACCATCGCCTGGAACGGACGTGCATAGACTTCCTGAATGGCACGTTCGCTGGCTGTTGCATTGGTCGTGAAACGTTCCGTCTCCTGGTTGTTCAGGATATAGTGTTTCGCTGTAGCGATAACTGGATTACTTTGAATCCCGTTCACATACGCTGCACCCATGCCGGAAGCCAGTAGCGGATCTTCCCCGAGAGATTCGAAGTTCCGGGAACCCCATGGTGTACGTGCAATATCCAGCCCAGGGCCGAGCACTACATTATGTGTTGTATCATGTGCTTCCTGACCGATCAGATCGCCATATTTCTTGGCCAGATTGGTATCCCAGGAAGCCGCAAGCGCGATGGGTGCAGGCAATGCCGTGGACTTTTTGTCCTGCACATCCGGGTTAGCCACACGTACTCCTGCGGGTCCATCTGCCATCTGTAATGCCGGAATGCCGAGGCGCTCCAATCCATCATTATAGAAACCATAATAGTTATTTACTTTACCGGTTACGAATCCAACTTTCTCCTCCAGCTTCATCTCCTTGAGTAGCAGCTCGGTACGTTCCTCCGCTGATAGAGATTTGTTCATCCAAGGCCGATTGGCCCCAGATTCCGCCTCCGCGGCGAAGGCGTGCAGCGGCATAGCCGCAACCGCCACGATGATTAATAACATAAACCATCGTTTGAGGAAAATCAGATTGAGTCTTCTGTTCATGTTGTAAGTTCTCCTTCTCTCTTGATCATTTTTCTTGTGCACATATTGAATACATGTATACAAGGGAATGCGAACTGGCTTGATCCCAGTCTTTCAAGCATTCAGGTCGTCCTGCACATGGCTTCTGAAACTGCAGCCTGCAAGCAAGTCAGCAGATTTCGCTTCCTAACGATAGCCGACATGATCATGAATTACATCCCCTTAAATTTGGTAAATGACCGATTAGAACAAGCCTAGTTCTTTGGAATCACCATGTTAACAATTCAGATAACAAAACAAGAAAACGAATTATTTACATTTCCGTAACTACTTTCGAACAAATTCTTTACTTTTAAAAACAGTCGGTTCGACCCACTCCCGATCAACCAATTAATGCAATTAATTATCAGATTAAGGAATATATCGACACACTCTGGGTCCTAAGTCTATTTGAAAACGGAACCAATCCGGTCCATTGAAATATCCAAAAATATAAAAGCAACTGAGGTCCCTTTTAACAGGTTCTTCAGCTGCCTTTATGTTGGAATTGCTCCATATTGTTCACTCCGTCCATGATTCTTGTTCTACACTCGTTATATTGAGATTTGAAGTTACTTTGAAAATCGGAGTAGCAAATAAAAAAACCGCCCCACAGGGCGGTTCAATTCTAGTTCGTTCACTTCTAATTCTGTAACTGTGCAAGAATCTGCGGGTCCTTGATCTTTTTATCTTCGGCGAGCAACATCACCTTGGACAGAATCTCAGCTGTTCTCGGATCTTCATCGAGGAATGGCAGGAAGATTCGACCCCGATGCTGACTGTGCACCGGAACAATATGAAGTGCACCTGTGGCTTGTTTGAACACATTACCACTCCCCAGATGAACAGCATACTCACCCAATTCACCATCAATTCGTGCGTAATTCCCGTCCAGACGTACATTGTCGATCTTCAGCAGACGCAACGACTCATTCACAATGACGTGGCGCATCTCGATTGTTGTCAGGCTGGCCTCCGGATCTACGCCTCCCACATGTGCAACACTGACCACAAGATCGATATCACGCATGACTTCGGAGAAGAACGTCAGCGGCACATCTTGCAACGCTACAGGTTTGTAACTCTTGCGATCGTAGAACTGCACCGTCTCCAAGGTAGGTGCTTCGGTATCTGCTGGTGAGAACCAATCTGCCATGGCATAGAGATTCGCGATCAGATTGTGCTCATAACTTACCTTCTGCAGACCTTCCTCATAACTGACAGTCCATTGGCGTCCTTTAAGCAGAGCTACTGCTTTTTTCGGTTGAATCTGATACCCGGCATATCGGCGGGACACCGTACCATTAGCCAATTCGTCCTCGTTAGGAAGATATAGCTCACGGAATACCTGCTTGAACGGCTGACGCTCCTGACGGGTGAACAGATCCCGCTGGAATTCACTCCAGCTTCCGCTCTGATACAGATGAAGCGGATGAGCAATCAACAGTTGATCCTGTTCCGCTAGTGCATGGATCGTACCCTCCAGTCCTGGTGCAACCAAACCATTGGATGATACATCGAATCTTCCCGTCTTGTCACCTGACTGGAAGACAAGTGTTCTTACCAGCGGTTGTATAACCGGATTTTGCATCAGACTGGCAATTTCCTTACGTGTAAAGGACGTTCCGGCAGTCATCGAACGTTCCAGCTCCTGTCGTGCCCGGCGATACTGATCCACCAGATCCGCTTTCAGCTCTTTCAGTTCAGCGATATATCCATCTTTTTTGAACCGGGCAGGTACAGATTTGAGTGTCTTCCCTTTGCTAACGATAACCATCTCGGGTTGGCCTTCCTCATCAATGACCAATTGCGCTGTCGTGTCAGCATCCAATGCATGAGGTTCAAAGAAAGATTTCATCTCATCCAACTTACGTGCTTCCATGTCCCACATCAGCCGCGTAACATCGGCATAACCTGCATTACGAGCAAGATTGCCCAGTGCAATCTGCGATGCCACACCTTCACTGGCACGGCGTTGCGCACCGAATTGTTTGCTCTGCATCAGGAACTTCTGAATGAAGTCGTATCGCTCACGCAGATCCTGTTCGCGATTTACAGCGAATGGAATCAAACTGTAGGTTAACAAATGATCCTTGTTTCGCTTGTCTGACACGGACTCACGCATATCGTCCAATCGAAGCTTGCCCAGTGCAGCATCTGCGAACAATTGGGATCTGCGGTGGTTAGATCCCCCGGAAATGTACTTGGCACAATCGTATAACAGATTGAATCGTTCCTCTCCGACAGCAGCATAGGCTTCTTCAAACCATGCGATATCAAACGCACCTTCATTAAAGTCCTGTGGTGAGATTGGAGAATAGTGGGCCACGATGGTTTCTTTCTCGGCAGTAAAGCGTTCATTAATATGGGCATGGAAGTACCAGGCTGCACTGCGTAGACCTTCCCATCCCAGATGTTTCGCTACAATCTCCATCCACTGCGGGGCGTACATGGCTGCTTCCAGCAATTTTTTCTCATTCACCGGATACTTATGGAGCAACTCCCCAAGACGCTTCTCATCTTCTCCATCCCGTGGATGACAATTCTGAATTAAATAGCTAAACGTCTCTTTACGTGTTGTGTTGTCTCCATAACTATAGATATATCCACGGACAAATGTATCCTGATCCATCGCCGAGACCAGATGTACCCAGTGTTCCATGCCTTCAATTCGATCCAATTTCATGGCAAGTGTGCTTACTTCTGTAGAGAGTTCTCCCCGGGTCAGCTCAATCTCCAGAATGCGATCGACCACCGCATCTCGCAATTGAACAAGCTTCGGATCACTCGCGATCATTTCTGTACGAGTGGATGTTAAGTCCCGAATAAACAACAGACGATTCCCACCGACCAGCACCTGTCGATATATCTCTTGATCATCAATCAGGTTCAACTGGTACGCACGCAGGAAATCTTCAAGTGACAGTAAAGACAGCGGTTGACTACTCTCTACAAGACTGGTGAACTGGTAAGCTGTCTGGAAGAAACGTTTGAAGCTGTTATCGTCATGGATTTTGCCACGAACTACATAATTCCAAGGTCCAGTCAGAATATGAAGCATGCCTGACTCTTTTTCGAGTCGATCAGCAGGCATACTTGCGATGATGGAGGCCCAGGTTTTCTCAGCTATTTCAAACGTGTCGATCGGATCGCTATCCTGAAATGCCGCCGATATCAGTGCCACTACCTGATCCTTATACGTTAACGAATCCAGCATCTGCTGTAGCTTTTCGATGTCATCCAGAGGATAGATCCGTTCGGCAAACGACTTGCGCCAGCCTTCCAATAACGGAATCTTCTGCAATTCGTCATAGTCATACTGCTCACGGAAATAACTGTAATGGTCGCTCAAATTGCCATTGAACTCCCCGAGCTGTATAGCCATGTATAGTTGCATCAGTTCCACACTGTTGAACTCGGCATGTTGAATATAGTTCTCCCATACGTCATGAAGCGGGAACTGTTCCATCTGCTTCATTTCATTCCGCTCTCCATACGGAACCTTGGAGCGAAGACTCGCTCCGACTAACAATGTGTCTTTATAGCCAGCGTAGTATTCCACTTGATACTCATAATCCCTGTGTTCATGCACTAATTCACTAAGTCCCTCCAGAAATGGTCTGGTCTTAAACAGGGAGAGTGTAAAGATATCCTTCGGATTATGGCCCTTGAGATCACGCTTCTCATCCAGCAATGGCTCACGTCGCTTCGGATCAAATAAACCAAATCCATTAGAAACTGTGAAACGACTCCCCTGATCAGTCAGCTTATCCAGTAGTTTCTGTTCCTTGGCAGTGGGTGTCTCAATCAGCTGCGCCAATGGCTGCAATTGCTCCTGCTGATCTATCCGCTCTGGATCTGCCGCAATCTCGGTCAATAATTCTAGCGCACCCAAGCGCTGCAGTTCACTCTTGGCCTGCAAAAGTCGCTTCAGCGAGACCTCCAATTGGTCCACGGGTTGCAGTAACAATACATGAATGACCTTCTGACGAAGTGAGCCTGTTTTGAGCTTCATCAACGCCTCCATCTGTTTCATCTCATCAACCGTCAACGTGAGCAGCTTCGCTTTGGCGAGTGCACTCTCCCGATTACTGATGCTTTTATCAGACAAACTCTCAAACACAAACTGTCTTTGCACCTCATTATCGGGATGCTGAACAAACTGGGACAACAGTTCTCCGCGCAGTTCCGGGCTTAAACGGTCCTTGATTGCGATGACCTCCCCGATCCATTCCGGGTCCATATCATAAGCGGCCAAATATAACATTTTCTTGACTACATCATCCGTATCAATCCGGTAGTGAACATACTCAAGTACACCCGATGGTCCACCTGACCCGCCTTTTGGAATGGCAGCCAGCATCTGTTTGAACCGATCAAAATCCTGACGCCGCAAGCCCTTATCTCCAAGAGCAGGCAATGGCCACACGTAGACGCTACGCTGATTCTCTCCATTCTCGAAACTCCAGTTGTACATATACATCGCATCATAGTTGGTCACAATCCAGTGCATCAACTCGGTATCCTGCGCCTCCAGATAACGACGTGCAATGTCCAAACGAAGCTCCCTGTTCTGGCTGTTAGCCAGTACATATTGAGCAACAATCTTCTGATATAACTGACCTTGATCCATAATCTCGATTATCTTGCTCTTCAATTCATTCTCTTCAATGACCGCTGTCGCCCACAGACTGATAAAGAGTTTGTTGGCGTTAGCTTCCTGCTGCCAGGCCTCGCGTACTTCTGGTTGCACAAGCGCCTGATAGGCCTGTTCAATCAACTGTGCCGCAACACGCTGGTTGGCTGCTTCTATACCGATCCCCGTCCATACGGCAAGCGCTCTTACCACGGAACTGAAACGAATCAGGTTGTTGTCGATAATGATTTTTAATATGTAAATATAGGCTTCCAGTGTCCCTTCATCCATCCGCTCCACAATGCTTTGGCGAAGCCCTTCCTGCAACCTTGCTGCAACGAGTAGCTCACCCACCATCTGATAGGCATCCGCCTGATCGCTCATGAATATACCTTTGATCATTTCATGGGTTAACAACGCCGTCTGATTGTCACCATAGATAATATCATGTAGCGCCTGCTTCATATCTCCGCCCTGATGATCCAGTTCATAAGCGATACAATCCGCCAGGACCCAACGGATCTCATGCAAATAATCCAGCTTATACTCACGAAGTGACACATATTCTTCCAGCGAGAAATTTTTCATTTCCATACGGAACAATCCCATCAGTTTACGGATGACTTGTTCTACATGCTGCTCCGGATCGGATGTGCGGAAAGGGCGGCGTTCATAGTTGTTACTGTATGGGAAACGAGTCGCACGCTCTGCGATATAACGGAATCGTGCAACCAATGACTCGCTCGCCAGATGCTGGAGCACATCCAGTAGTGGCTCGAATAATGGTTTCTGCGTTTCTGGAGCCAACCTTTCAAGCAACTTATCAATATTCAAAAACATCTTTTCGTCTCCACGTAAATACGTAGACCCGGCGATCTCCACAACATAGCCTGCCAGCTCAAGCTGTACCCCTGTTAACGACTTGGCTCTTTCCTGCAATCCATCCATATACACCTGTACTTGCTCTTCCTGATTCATCCTGTTCTCCTCCTTCATCGTTCTCTACCACAGACGTCCGGCTAGCATTGTAAAACGAATAAACACCACGTTATCTCCGTCTTTTACAACAAGTGACTCATCCAGTTCCTGCAATTCTTCATCGTTGAGAAACACTTTGTACAACCCATCCTCATAGGCGGTTATAGCTGTCTCCATCGCAACTTCCAGATCAGGAACACCCTCATTGTATACTGCGCCAAACCCAACTTTCCCCACCGCTCCTTGTGTCTCAATCTCATCCGGCATCAGGTAGGCGAGCAATTCTGCCTGTTGTTTCTTGTCCTGAAGAGCTTTTACTTGTAGAGCCACCATGTTCTCAATGAGCTGCCTTAACGTATGAGTTGTTTCCGGAAGTTCGGCAGCTTGCTTGGCAAGTACCGGCTTGCGCTTGCCCAGACTTTTTACCGTTATCCATACATTCACTGCATTACCTCCCTTGTCCTGCTCTATTTGAAGAAGCTTCCATAAGCCCCGATATCTATACCACGATGCGGAATAACCTAAACTCGAAATGATTATCTGTCTCTAAATAAAATATAAAATACGTACATATGTACCCCTAATGAACATCATAACTAAAATTCAATCCATATTCATGAGCCAATCCTCATGTTTACGTGGAACCACGGAACTAGGGCCTACTTGCGTACATATACGCAAAAAAAGCCGCACAGTGTCATATAAATATGGACTGTGCAGCTGCTAAGCTACCATTAGAACAGCTTATGATGCCTGAGAACCTTTATAAACTGAAACCTGTATGAATCATCTCGCCAGACGCAACGGTCGAATGGTTACAGCTGCTGTCTTGAACCCAGGCATCCGGCAGAACGGATCCAGCTCTGGTCTGGTGGCCCGATTCACATTCTGAATGCCGCCCCAATGCATCGGCACGAACAAGGTATCCTCCCGAATCGAATCTTTGATACGCGAACGAACCGTGAAGCTTCCGTACGTCGATTGAATCTCTACCCACTCTCCATCGTGAATACGATAACGGGCAGCGGTAGCCGGGTGAAGTTCAACAAAGTTCTCCAATTCACGAGCTGCCAGTGCCGGACTTCGATGTGTCTGCACCCCTGTAAGATAATGAGGCAGCACACGCCCATTGGTGAGAATTAAGGGGAACTCCGAAGATATATCATTCCAGCCCGGGCTGGATTCAAATGTGAACGCCGCTTTGCCGTCCGGGTGAGCGAATCGTTCACCGAACAGCAGTCCTTCTCCCTGATCTTCGAGGGCAGAACACGGCCAGTATACCCCTTTCTCGTTACGCAAACGCTCATAGGTAATGCCATAGTAATCAGCGACTCCGCCGCGGCTCGCCACCCGAAGCTCATTAAAGATATCCTCAGCAGTGTCATATTCAAAGTAAGAAGCTTTACCCAATTGCGCGGCAATCCGGCATAATATATCCCAATCATCAAGCGTTTCTCCCGGTGCAGGCCGCCCCTGTTCACGGAGCAGAACACGCCCCTCCAGATTGGTCAGTGTACCTTCATTCTCCATATAAGATGTAACCGGCAGAATCAGATCAGCCATGCGTGCTGTCTCCGACAGGAACATATCTGCCACGATCAGAAAGTCCAGCTTGCGCAGACCTTCTTCCACCAAACGCACATTGGGGTTGGATACGACCGGGTTGGAGCCCATTACAAGCAACGCCCGAATCTCCTGATCATGGACCTTCTCCATCATCTCGTAGGCGGATATCCCTTTGCCTGGCAAACTTGCAGGTTCCACGCCCCAGACGGATGCCACATAGGCACGATCGGCTTCATTTTCAATGGATCGATAGCCCGGCAGCTGGTCAGCCTTCTGCCCATGCTCCCGTCCGCCCTGCCCATTGCCTTGACCTGTGATGGCACCATATCCACAGCCTTCTCTACCAATTTTGCCAGTCGCCAGCACCAGGTTCAAAAAGTGTCTCACTGCCATATGTCCATCCGTCTGCTGCTCCACACCACGTGCTGTCATGATCATGCCTGTCTCTGCCTCACCATAGGCCATCGCTGCCTGACGAATCAGCGCCAAATCAACCCCGCACGCTTGTGCGGCCTGTTCGAGTTGCAGGTCTGCCAACCCTTGTATCAATTGCTCGTAACCATGCGTTCGTTGGTCTATAAAATGAGGCTTCACTAATCCGGCATCCATAATCACCTTCAACATGGTATCCGCCAGCAGAGCATCCATGCCAGGCTTCACCTGTAAATGAAGGTCGGCAATGGCAGCGGTTGCTGTCTTGCGTGGATCAATAACGATAATGAAGGCCCCGTTCTCCTTGGCTTGATTGAAGTATGGCAGAAGGGTAGGTTGGCATTCTGCAATATTGGTACCTGCGAGTACTATACAACCTGCCTTGGGAATATCAGACAGTCGGAACGTCAATCCACGATCCATCCCGAACACTTTACTTCCAGCTGAAGCAGCAGCCGACATGCAGAACCGTCCATTGTAGTCGATATATTTTGTCCCCAATGCAACTCTGGCGAACTTACCGAGCAGATAGGCTGTTTCATTTGTCAAAGATCCGCCTCCGTAGACTCCGACCGTATCTGCTCCGTATAAATCCCTCAAGTTCTGACACCGCTCTGCGATGGTCTGAATGGCCTCCTTCCAGGAACAGGGTTCAAGCTCGCCATTACGACGAATGAATGGATGCATTAATCGTTGACCACTGAGTGCATGTTGATGAGCATTCATACCCTTCACACACAACCTGCCCTGAGAGGCTTCATTCGGAACACCCTGAACCGTATATTCACCACGACGCTGGCCTGCAACAGGTGCAGCCAGTTCTTCAACAGTCATCTTGCACTGCACACTGCAATACGGACACTGCGTTTCCTTTACATAGAGCTTGGAGGCTGTTGGTTCTGAACTCACGGATAATCCCATCTTTCCATCCCCGCCTTTCATCTATATATCAGCTTGAAGTGAAGCTGCCAGTTCCTTCTGTAACTGGTCATCCAGCAGCGTTTCCCGAATCGACATGAATCCCAATCGTTCCGTCCATGCCCATAACGGCTCATCATACCAAGCGGTTTGGCGATACCATTGAAGGCAGGCTGATGCAAGTGTGGCCGCTTGCACCTCTGTTTCAGCCACCCCAATCAAGCCACCTTGTTTGACCGGATGCTCTGCATGACCGCCTGCGTAGATCTCCCACCCAGCTGGTGAAGCCAACAAGCCGATATCCTGCACCAGTGCGCTCACCAATGATCCCGGCCCTGGTGCGACTCCCATATTCACCGGCGACGGCATCGCAGCGCCGATCCAACTCTCACGAAGTTGTGCAGCCAACCCCTTGGCATCTATTGCATAGGATGAAAGCGGGATCTGATCATCCCAGCGCACCTGAACCTCTGAGTGAGCTTCGATCTCTCGAACAACCATCGTTCCACCGGATACCTGTAAGTAATAATGAATTACGGGACGACATACCGAGCAACCAAGCTCCGAACCCCAACCCAGCTTCTGCAAGATCAAAGATATGTCTGGTAGCCCTGTCTCCAGAACATTGATGTCAGCCAGTATTCCCTTCAACTCTGCATGCCCAAGATCCGTACAACTGCAAACAGGCATTGGAGCAGGTTTATCTGGTGTGGCTACCACGCCAGTACCCCCGTTATTTTTCAGGTTATGCGTATGTTTCAACAGAGCAGCCACCATCGGGCGACAGCCACCGCATGAACCTGACGCCTTGGTCTGCTCCTTCACCTGATCTGCCGTCTCGAGACCCTGTTCCTGAATGGCCTTCATTATCGCAGCCTTGGTCACATTGTTGCAGGCACATACGGTCTCCTGAGCCGGTAATGCCGCAGCAGCCATCTCAGCCGGGTCCGGAGCCCCTTCACGCGGAGCCAATTCCGCCACATCTGCGCCCCGTTGCACAAGTCCAAGCAATGCCGTTCCTTCGGTTGTATCTCCAAATAAAATGGCTCCACGCACTTTGCCAGCCTGCATCAGTACTTTTTTATATGTGCCTTGAATGCCATCCAGATGTTGAATTGCGGTCTGCATGCCTTCCCCACTGATCTCACCCGCTGAGAAAACATCAACCCCCGATACCTTCAACTGTGAGTAGGGAATAGATCCTTTGTATTCAGGCGTTTCCTGTCCACAGAGCGTACGTGCGAGTACCTTCCCCTGTTCGTATAAGGGGGCCACCAGACCATAACTGATTCCCCGATGTTCAGCACATTCCCCAACTGCGTAGATATCCGGTACACTGGTGCACATATAGTCATCTACCATAATTGCCCGATTGGTTGCAATTCCACTTCGTCTGGCCAGATCCACATTTGGCCGAATCCCTACAGCGACAATGACAACCTGAGCTTCAAGCTTGGAACCATCTGTGAAGAGCAGCCCCTGCGCCTGCGATCGTCCGGTGATTTTTTGCGTATTTCTGGCCAAAAGAAAGGACATACCCTGCCCTTCAAGTTCCTCCTGAAGCATCGTGGCAGCCTTCTGATCCAACTGCCGGTTCATAATGTAAGGTGCGTTATGGACCACCACAGCTTCCATGCCCAGATGCAGTAACCCGCGCGCAGCCTCCAGCCCAAGCAATCCACCACCAATGACGGCGGCCTTGCGATAGGTTTTAGAATAATCAGACATGCGCGTACAATCCTCAATCGTTCGGAAGGACATGACCCGCTCTTTATCAATTCCCGGAATCGGTGGGATAAAAGGTGAAGACCCTGTCGCCAGAATCAGGACATCATAGGTTTCTTTTAGTCCGGATTCCGTCTCTATATATTTTCCACGGGTATCAATGCGGTGTACCGTTTCACCTGTACATAGCCGTATATGATGCTCGGCATACCAAGTCCAATCATTGATAATGATATCCTGTAACGAATGCTCACCCTGCAATACTTTTGATAACATGATCCGATTGTAGTTGGGACGGGGTTCATTGCCGTAGATTACAATCTCATACGTATCAGGCTCCAGTGCTATAATCTCTTCGACACACTTCACTCCAGCCATGCCATTCCCGATAATCACCAGTTTGCTTCTACTCATGGGCTGCCCCCCTATCTCTCTCTCACCTGAAAATAAACAGAAAAATCCCTTCTCCATGATTCGGAAAAGGGCACCGTTGCCTCCGGAATCCACACGCCTTTGTGTGGATTCATATTAGATTCAGATTAAGGGAATCTCAATCTAATGTCAACTAAATTGACATTAAAAATGCGAATGAAGATAAAAAAATGAATTATTTAAAATTACATGTAATTTTTGTTGACATATATATTTTCTCTTGATTATAATTTGAATCAAAATCACAGTGCTGTGATCAACTCAGATGCGGGAACACAATGACGTGTACCGCCTGTCGGCAACGGGGCCGCAAATCGTTCATATCTGGACGAATTGCGGCCTTTTTCTGCCTTAACAAGCACATAGACAAATCACAAAGATCTCAATTGGATGAGGAGCGATGATGGATGATGGAGAGCAAAAGTTTTTGGAAAAGCGGGCATAAGCCCACCCTCTTCGGGGCGTTTATGTATTTTGACATCAGTTTTATGATATGGGGGATGCTTGGTCCACTCGCAGTTGTCATAGCGTTGGATTATCCGATGACTCCGCTGGAAAAAGCCAATCTGGTCGCATTGCCTATTCTCGGCGGCTCCATCCTGCGCCTTGTGCTTGGCTTCATGTCTGATTATATTGGTCCGAAACTGACCGCACAGATCGGGATGCTCGTCACCTTAGTTCCTTTGTTACTCGGCTGGTTATGGGTCGACTCTTTAAGCCAACTGTACGTGGTGGCACTCTTGCTTGGTGTCGCAGGCGCCTCCTTTGCTGCTGCGCTACCTCTGGCAGGCCAATGGTATGGCAAGGAGCATCAGGGTCTGGCCATGGGTATTGCCGGGGCGGGTAACAGCGGAACCGTACTCGCGACGTTGTTTGCCAATCGCTTGGCTACGCATTTTGGCAGCTGGGAAGTTGTGTTCGGACTTGCTATTATACCGATCGTTATTGTATTCATCCTCTTTTCTATCTTTGCCAAGAATAGCCCTAACCGGCCTGAACCCAAGAAATTGTCCCAATATGGAAGTCTGCTTAAACAAAAAGATGCTTGGGTATTCTGTGCCTTCTATTGTGTGACCTTTGGTGGCTTCGTTGGATTATGTAACTATCTCACCATCTTCTTCAACACCCAGTATGGGCTCTCTCCAGTTCGTGCCGCTGACATTACCACCTTCTGTGTAATCGCAGGCAGTTTCTTCCGGCCTGTAGGGGGTTATCTGGCGGACAAAATTGGCGGAACCCGTATGTTGACTTTCCTGTACACAGGAGCCTGCATCATGTTAATCGGAGTATCCTTCATGCCACCGCTTCCTGTTGTAGTAGTCATGTTGTTCCTCGGTATGATGTGTCTGGGAGCCGGAAATGGCTCTGTGTTCCAACTGGTTCCCCAACGTTTCGGCAATGAGATTGGCCTGATGACAGGTATTGTAGGTGCCGCTGGCGGATTGGGCGGGTATGCACTGCCGCTGATTCTCGGTCAACTGTATAGCAGCTATCAATCTTATACGCCAGGTTTTGTCATTCTTAGCCTGATTGCAGCAGCTTCCCTATTCCTGGTTCTCTTCATGCAATCCCGCTGGCGTGTGAGCTGGTTGAGCCGAGGTAACAAAGGCATGGCGGAATCGACGTCCCTTTCTTCCTGAGCAACCACTCGGCCATTAACCAATGGTACGGTGTATGTGGATGTTCCCGAAGTCGAAGTAAGCAAAGAACAGCGTAGCCCGATGGGGCTGCGCTGTTCTTTCTACTTAAGGCTGCTTTTTTTGCTTAAGATGAATATTTTTGAAGAACTATAACCGCATTATGACCGCCAAAACCAAAGGAATTAGACATCCCAATCCGCAAATCCGCTTTTCTTGCCTCGTTTGGTACATAATCCAGATCACATTCGGGGTCCCTCTGCTCCTGATTGATGGTTGGAGGAATGATGCCATGCCGTAGACTTTGAATAAGTGAGATCGCCTCCGCACCGCCTGCTGCACCAAGCATATGTCCTGTCATAGACTTATTTGCTGTGACCGGAATATCATAGGCACCTGTCCCGAAAAGTTGCTTAATCGCTCTTGTCTCAGACAGATCACCTGCCTCCGTACTGGTGGCATGAGCGTTAATCACATCAATGTCCTCAGGTCCAATCTGAGCCTCTTTCAGTGATGCTTTCATCGCCAGATATGCCCCCCGTCCTTCCGGGTGGGTAGCTACCATATGATACGCATCTGAACTGGCACCATATCCAATCACTTCGGCAAGAATATTCGCCCCTCTTGCTAGAGCATGAGACAGTGATTCCACAACCAGAATTCCAGCACCCTCCGCCATGACAAAACCGTCTCTCCCTGCATCAAATGGACGGCTAGCTGCTTGGAACGCTTCATTTCGTGTAGACAACGCTGTCGCATTACCAAAGCTTGCCAGGGACACTTCCGTAACAGCCGCTTCTGTCCCGCCAGCAATAATGACATCGGCTCCGCCATGACGAATTAACCGGAAAGCCTCTCCAATGGCTGTATTGCCAATGGAACAAGCTGTTACTGGCGACAATGTCGGTCCCCAACAACCAAACCTCATACTGACCATAGCCGCAGCCATATTGGAGATCATCATGGGTACCAGTGTTGGGCTGACTCGCGCAGGTCCCCGTTCTGACAGGACCTTGCCTTGTTCCATCAATGTCTGGATGCCGCCTATGCCTGAACCAATATATACACCTACCCGTTCACGGTCCATTTCATCCATCACAAGACCCGATTGTGATACAGCCTGATCCGCAGCAGCAACAGCAAATTGAACGAATCGATCCATACGCCTTGCTTCCTTGCGTCCAAAACGCTCTTCACCATCAAAATCACGGACCACTCCTGCCATTCTGGTTTTGTACGAAGCTGTATCAAAATGTTCTATAGGTGATACACCTGATCTACCCTCAATTAATCCATTCCAGAATGTATCTACATCATTTCCCAAAGGAGAGATAACTCCCATTCCTGTAATCACGACTCGTTCCATGTCCATCCTCCTTCAGCGCTGTTGTCTACCTTACTCTTACGCTCTGCCACTAATAGTGCACTTTTGAATATCCTATTACAAGTTGTCAATTATAATAGTATAATGACTACCATGATAACGATGATTGAAGGTGATGGATTGAACTACGATGTCAGGTTGCAGGCATTGTCCACTTTTCTGAAAACACAGCGTTCCAAAATTTCTCCCGAATCGGTCGGTTTACCCACTGGAAGTCGGAGAAGAACGCCTGGGCTGAGGAGAGAAGAGGTTTCCCAACTGGCAGGAGTGAGTACAACATGGTATACCTGGCTTGAACAAGGTCGGGATATTCAGGTATCCCATTCCGTGTTGGACAACATTGCTTCGGCACTGAGGCTTACTGCCGATGAACGAAAGTATCTGTTTTCGCTCGCCATGGAGCATCATACGGAGCTGCCAACACTAGAAGAAGAACCGGTTCAACTTCACCCTTCTTTGCAGAAAATTTTGCAAGAGCTTCATCACTGTCCTACCGTGATCTCGGATCGGCGTTGTTACATTGTCGGCTGGAATGATGCAGCCCGGCATGTTTTTATGGATTTTGAACAGATTGCCCCCGAACAACGGAATATGATCAGTCTGTTATTTGATCGAAAGGAGTTTCGCAGGCTCGCGGTGAACTGGGAGGATTTTGTTAGCGGATTTCTGGCGATTTTTCGTGCTTATTATGGCCAGTATGTTGATGATGAATGGTATAATTTATTTTTGGATGACATGATGAACAGACATCCCGATTTTCATACCCTTTGGAAACAAAGCAGCGTCAGTAGTGCCCCGGACGTATTAATCGAATTCAGGCATTCCAAAGCAGGCAAAATGTTGTTTGATCTGACTTCGTTGCAGGTTCAGGGTAGTTCCGATCTGCGTTGCAGTGTCTACACCCCTGCGCCAGAGAGCGCTACCGAGCGTAAATTGATGCGCCTGATCGAGCGTGAAGCTGATCCACATCTTGGCAAGCATTGACTCAGAATCTCTCAGGTCTTGCCCAATCATGTTAGAATCCTGACATTCTTTTGTTGCATATTTTAATTATCAGGGTATACATGATCAAGTATATTAAGCTAACCCATGGATCCTAGATAGACCTTCTACACGAAGTGGATTCAGAAAGGAATATCATGACCAAAGTGCTTATCATTGAGGACGATAACATGTTAGGAGATACATTATCCCTGTATTTGCAAGGTGAGGGGTATGACGTTATCCGTGTCGCTAACGTAAGAGATGGTCTTCTACAACTTCAAGCGCGGCCTGATATCCTGCTTCTTGACCTATTGCTCCCTGATTCGGAAGGCAAGAATCCCTGTTCTCTCATACGTCAGCATACAGCAATTCCCATCATCGTCATCTCTTCCTTAACGGAGGTTTCTGAGCGGATTCGATCATTAACAGACGGGGCTGATGACTATGTATGTAAGCCTTTCAGTATGCAGGAGCTGAAGGCACGTATTGAGGCCGTATTGCGTCGTTACTCTATATTAAACAGCTCTGTTGTCACTGAACAGGAATCCGGAATATCTCTCGATCTGGCCCGAAGAACTGTTCTGTTAAATAACCAGCGCGTGGAGATGACGTTCTCCGAATTTGAGATCATGAAGCTGTTTATTCTCAATCCTGGCAAAGTCTACAGTCGGTATGCCCTAATTGAAGCCATTCGTGGTATTGATGCCTACATTAATGATCGCACCATCGATGTGCACATTACCAAACTTCGCAAAAAAATTGAGGTCAATCCAAAAAACCCCCAATACATTCAAACCATCTGGGGGGTCGGATATAAGTTCACACCTTAAAACAACACAGCTTCATTCCGATCACCATGGAAGAGACTCGGTAATTTTATCAATTTCCTGTTGTACCTTCTCCAATACTGAACGCTGTTCCTCATCTTTGAATAACGGACGGGACAAGAGCGATTCCAATTGGAGAACCGCACACATCAGGTCCACTGCATGCAGATTCGCAGCTACGCCTCGAAGAGAATGAACACTACGAATTACATCAGCAATCTGCTGTTGCTGAAGCTGAATCGCCAGTTTTTTCTGAAACGAGCCATACTCCATTCTGAATTTCGTGAGCGCATATTGCAGAATATGTGGCTTGCCGTCCATCTGTCTAATCGCCTTATCTGCATCAATTCCATTGATTTCTCTTATGCCTTTTAGATCAATCCATATCTCCAAAATGTCTGCGAGCTGCTGTTCATGTATGGGCTTAGTCAGGATGGCATTCATACCTGCTTCAAGATATAATTCATGGTCCCTTTTTAAACCATTCGCTGTAAGCGCAATAATGGGTGTACGATCATATTTCCTCATCTTGCGAATGTGTCGCGCTGCATCAATTCCGTTCATAGCTGGCATATAGAGATCCATCAGAATCAGTTCCCATGTTTGTTCGTCCAATTTCTTCAAAACCTCTGTGCCACTGTCTGCCAGTGTCACCTTGAATCCGGTATGTTCCAGCATGGCCCGAATGACCAGTTGATTGATTTCATGATCTTCAGCGATCAGAATGTGCCCTTTGGATTTAAGCAAGTAGGATTCATCACCTTCTATCATCCGCTTTTTCTCCAATGGCCCTTCACCCTGAAGTGCAAGTAATACTTCGAACAATCCCAGACGTGTAATCGGTTTGATCATCATGAGATCCGGGCGAAAGGATCTCTCCTCACTCCACAGGGCATTTTCACTAAAAGCATGGGTATAACCCACCATTTGAAATTTGGTTTGATTCATTCGCTTCATGAAACTATCCCATGACGATCCGTTGACGGTCTCCTCTGCATCCATATCCAACATGATCAACATCGAACTTGCCCCATCTACATGATGGACATACCAATCACTTTCCATCATCTGGTTCAAGGAAGTATACAGCGTCGGATTCATCCCGAATGAATAGAGTAGCTGCTTCAAATTTGCCCCCATCCGTTCATCATCTTCAATGATAACCACATCATTCGCACCATATAAGAGAGGGTGTGTCTGCAGGGAGAAACTCTCTTCTTCTTCTGAATCTGCAAGTTCCAATATCAAGTCGAATGAAAACAGACTGTACTCTCCCAAAACACTATCCACCCGCAAGCTTCCTCCCAAAGAGGTGACCAGAAGGTAACAGATGACCAGCCCAAGACCAGAGCCACCATATGTTCGATACGTCGAGGGTTCCGCTTGAGTAAACGGGACAAAGAGCCGTTCCAATTGTTCGGGTGACATTCCGATTCCCGTGTCCTGTACCTCAAAACGGACATGAACTCGCTCCGCCTCCAATGAAAGAACCTCTGCCTGCAACGTTACATATCCATGCTCCGTAAATTTAATCGCATTACTGAGCAGATTCAATAACACCTGTTCAAGTCGGAACGGATCACCAATCACCGTTAATGGCAGATCGGGATCGGTTGTAAAGATCACTTCGATATCTTTGTGCCCGATGGCCACACCGATCTGATCTGCCACACGTTTGATCACATCCTCTGGTGAAAAAGAGACCTTCTCCAAAATCAGCTTGCCTGCCTCTATTTTCGAAAAATCAAGAATATCATTCACCAGAGTAAGCAGGGTTTGTGAAGACGCATTGATTTTACTCAAATAATCCTTTTGTTGTGGAGATAGATCTGTCCGTTGAAGCAACAACGAAAAGTTGATAATACCGCTCAGTGGGGTACGAATCTCGTGGCTCATGAATGCGAGAAACTCACTCTTCGCCTGGCTTGCTTTGTCGGCCTTAACACGTCTATAGTGATCCGAAATGTCTTGAATGACTGCCTTGATTTTCTCACTCGAGTTTAATACTTTAACAGGGGATAGGTGAACCCGAACATGCTGCTCACGACCTTCTCCAACAATGAAACTCAGTTCCGTATCCTGTGTTATATTGTGATGTAAGGCTTTTTGGAAAACGAACAACCAGTTCTCCAGCTGCTCAATGAACAACAATTCTTCAAGCTGACGCCCAATCACTTCCTGCCTGCCGAGACCGAGAACATCCAGAAATTTCTGATTCACTGACACAATATATCTGTTGTTATCCAAACCGACAAACCAGTCTGCCGACACCCGCTCAAGTGTTCGATATCGCTCTTCACTTTCTTGAATCCTTCGTTTAACCGCTCTGTGTTCCGTAATATCAAGTCCATATCCCACGACATATTTCACCACACCCTCTTCTCGCAGAGGGCGAACGTTCACCAGCGAATAGTAACCTCCATGCTCAATCTCGTAAAAAAAAGATTCCCCTTCCCATGCCCGGTTAAACTGCTTTCGCAGAAATTCTACCTTTTCCTGAGGTAAAATATCCAATGTGCCCAGTTTGTAATCTTGCTTCAGACTACTCATATCCAAGCCCAGTCGGGAGAGCATCTCTCCCTCAAGCACAAGATACTCGAATTTTCCGTTCTGTTTTCGGATTTTAAAAGTAAAACCCGGCTGCATACGAAGCATCTCTAGCATTTCCTGATCCCTCTGAATGACCAATCTCCTATATCGATGATTTTGGTTCAGATAATACAGAAATAATATAACGGACAGTAGGCAGATACATTGAAAAAAGAGAATCTGCCCCATCATTAGCAGAGAAGGGGAATTGGTCTTTAGTGCAGAAAACTCATACACAGTAATCAACAGCAACGCTCCGGACAACCACTTCTGTATAAATCCCCTGATATACTTAAAGATCAGACATATGGCTACGACAAATAACAACTCTGTCAACGCATACTGCCAGTTCTCCAACAAGGGATTACGCCCCATATTAATCCGAAACATCCACATGAATGCAAAAGTAACGAAAGCAGAGCCACTCCCACCAAAATAAGCAGCAAGCAGATACACAATGGCCCGGAAATTCAACAATGTACCATCCTCAAGCACAATAGAGAAATAATAGAGCGCCGTGCCCAACATGCTCAGCGTAATACCAATAATGATTCGAGTCGTGATGGATGTTGAACGGGTAGCATTTGTATGGTTCAAATAGTGATGAATTAGGAAAACAAAGATCAAAATTAGCGTGAAATTTAATACAAGATCGCGTAGCAAATGGTCACCGTCCACATTACGACTTCAGGATTTCATGCATTCAATGAATGTTGTCAGATTCATGGTCGCAGTTCCTCAGTACACAAATCATAGTATGCCGTGCTCCCTTATTCAATTGACGATATTGACCATTTTTTTGAAAATAATTACTGCTTTCAGCTAACATCCCCTTATCACCAAACAACGTTTTTTTTCATAAAAATTCATCATTAAATATGCTGATATAAAAAAGAGAATCATCCAAATGAACCGATGTAATCGTAACTTGGGCTTCCCACACTTCCTGATCAACCTTCATCAGTTTGGCAACGCCGGACCAGGTCTGATTGCCTCTCCAGTGGGTATCCATTAACAATCGGGCAGGCTGACCTATGGTGCTCTCCCGTGAGAATCCTGTTTTGGTTACATAAACGGAATTCACATCCAGAATCACACCCTCCTCATCTGTAATCATGACCGCATCCGTTAGCAGTAAGAAGGCTTTGAGTTCCAGTTGCATGGTTGTCCACTCCCTCTAATGAAACATGATGTGATGCTGTCCCTGTGATACTCTCTTCTACGATCCCGTTTAATACTTAAACTGTCTAATCAGGCGCTGCAGCTCTTCAGCCAGGGTGGACAAGCCACGAGCCGAGGAAGAAATCTGCTCCATCGCTGCCAGTTGCTCCTCTGAGGAAGCGGCCACTTCTTCGGAAGTTGCGGCGTTGCCTGACGCAATGCCTGCCAACTCATTGGATACAGCAGATACTTCCTGCACACCTGCTGTGATCTCTTGCGACGTGGCAGCAATCTCTTCAATCTGAGGTGTCGTTTCCCGCATGCTATCCAGAATACGTTCAAACTTTCGAATCGCTTCTGTAGAGATGTCCATGCCCTCTCCAACCTCTGAAGTCACCTTCTCCATCATGCGAACGGAAGCAGCCATATCTTCCTGAACCGCCGTAGTCAGCACGGTGATTTCATTGACAGACTGCCCGGATTGTTCTGCCAACTTACGAACCTCTGCTGCTACAACGGCGAATCCATTGCCATGTGTACCTGCACGAGCAGCTTCAATGGATGCGTTCAGCGCGAGCAGGTTTGTCTGTTTGGCTATATTTCCGATTAACTCCGTGATCGCTGAAATTTGGTGTGATCGTTCATATAACGCTTGAATCAATTGGTTTGTCTGTTCTACCGTCTCTTGAATCGATTGCATCTGACTCACCGTCTGCTTGACGGTGTTGCCGCCTTCTTCTGCTTGTATCGTTGTATGTTTAGCCAAATCAGCAACTTGTATGGAACGTTCGGCGATTCTTGTAATACCAATCGTAATTTCATTCATGGCCTCATGGTTATGTTCAATACCTTCGGTCTGTTTCTCCGCACCACTCGCAATTTCCTGAATGGCTCGCGCTACCTGCTCACTGGCTGCACTGGTTGATTCCGCACTCTGAGTCATTTCATCCGATGAGATGACTACCTGACTGGCGCTGTTCTCCACATTTTGAATCAGCACACGCAGATTGTGCTGCATTTTGCCAAAGGCATCACTCAGTTCACCAATCTCATCATGGCTTGTGCTAGTAATGGTTTGGGTTAGATCCCCTTCACTCACCTGGATCGCCTGATCCTTCAACTGACGAATCGGTTTAACAATCGATCGCATCACGAGCCAGATGATCAAAATTCCGATGACAAGACAGGAAACGATGACCATAATCGTTCGATTCAGAATAGGCGCAGCGGCATCCTCTACTTCAGAAGAAAACATGGTGCCTGCGACCTTCCATCCCGTGGATGCATTCGTGGCGTAATACATGACCTTATCAACCTGATCAAAGGTATAGTTGAAGTTACCGGATTCATTCGTATACACTTGTGTCCAAAAATCTTCTGTTGCATCTGTTCCAGGTTCCATCGTCGGATGATAGATATACTTTTCGCTGGCATCCAGCAGAATCAGATGTCCCTTTTCTCCTACTTTAATTCCGCTAACCAATTGACTAATGTCCGCCAGATTGAGATCCAATTGGACCACACCAGATTGGTCTGCCAGTGCCTTCGCAATCGTAATGGTAATCTCTTTTGTCTCGGCAGAAACATAAGGGTCTGTAACAATGACCTGCTGTGGAGTACCCATCGCTTCTGTGTACCATGGTCTTGTTCGCGGATCGTAATCTTCAGGCATCTCCGCATCAGAGGACATCAGATACACACCTGCTTCTGTGCCTACACCTATGGTGATGATATCTTTGTTCTGTGCAGCGTACCCCTTCAATTCGTTCACAACCCGAACCTCGGCATCTTCTTGTCGTAATTGCTCTGCAAGTGTATTCGCATAATATTCAATGTGATTCCGCTTGGTATTGACTGAAAGATCTATCGTTGCACTGGCAAGGTTCACATTTTCCATCGCACTATGTAAAATTTGCTTCTCCACTTCATCTTTTGCACTGTTATACGATAAAACTCCAATACTGAACGAAGGAATGGCCAGGAAAGCAATAAAGGACACGATCAACTTCGTCTTAAAGTTATTATGGATCTTGTTGAACCAATTCGATTTGCTATTTTTTCGGGACAAATTTCTCTACCTCTTCCAGATAAATTTTAGTTTTACTTGATCTACTTATAAGTTGAACTAGTGATTATTTACACTTGCCACTCCGATGACAGAACAACCTGCCAATTGCTGAATGATTCATACAACTTATATAGCTCTTGTATAGCTCTCATAGATTGTAAACCATCTTTTCAAAAAACTAGGTCTCACTTCTTGTGAAAAACACTCTTTACACTACAAAACTCGAACAAATCTCTTAATTTATAATCCAAAAGAACTATTTTCAAACAAATTATACGAAAAAACTATTAAATAAAGTGTTCCGGGGATATGACCAAATTGTTAACTTTCTAAATACTTGTTAATAAGCAAGCGGACGACAAAAAAAAGATCCAAGCGTTATCGCTCAGATCTAAAGGTTATTTACATTGGACCAACGTATTCTCTATTTAAATGCCGGGATCGCGATATCTGCATATTTCTCTTCGAAGAAGGCTTTGACCTCTGGACCCGCCATGCGTTTAGCCAGCTTCTGAATGGCTTCGGAGTCCTTATTATCCTCACGGGCAACCATGGTGATTGCAAAATGGGAATCATCCTTCTCGGTTAACAGTGCATCCTTCTTCGGTGTAAGACCGAGCGGACTGGCATATGCCGGAGTCATGGCTACCAGATCAGCATCATCCATCATGCGAGCCAGCATCAACAAGTCCACTTCCTCAAACTTGAAGTTCTTTGTATTCTCGGTGATGTCTGCCTGTGTGGCGTTAAAACCTACGCCCTCTTTCAGCTTAATCAATCCGTTCTGCTCCAGCATCACAAGAGAGCGACCAATGTTGGAAGGATCGTTTGCAATTGCAATCGTTGCACCTTCTGGCAATTCCTCAATCGTTTTGTACTTTTTGGAGTAGCCGCCATAAATGGCATTATAGATAGGCTGTACAGCCACCAGATTGGCATTGTTCGCTTCGTTATACTGGGTCATGTAAGGCACGTGTTGGAAGAAGTTTGCATCCACTTCCTTGTTCGCCAGTGCCGTATTCGGCTGTACGTTATCTGATAACACAACAACTTCCAGGTTAACGCCATCTTCCTTCAATAGCGGTTTAACAATATCGAGCACATCTGTCATCGGTGGAATCAACGTGGCTACCTTCAGCGTAACTTCTTGTGCAGCTTGTGTATCTTCTTTTGTTCCTTCAGCCGCAGGTGTTTCTTCTTTTTTGCCACAAGCAACTACAACCAGCATTACTGCAAGCAACATAAGCATCATTTTCACTTTCATTTCATGTCTACCCCTCATCGTATAATCTGTATTGGTTATTCGTAATAATGCACGGTCCAACCGTTCAGGATCTTCGATCCAGCCAGTGGGACAGTCTGCTACCTGTGAATTGGATCATCTGTACCAGGATAATCATAATGATGATCGTAAATACCATAATCTCCGTTTCGAAGCGCTGATAACCGTAGCGAATGGCAAAGTCACCAACACCGCCGCCACCTACAATACCCATCACCGTCGAGTAGGAGATGAAGCTAATCGTAGCTGTTGTGAGTCCCAGTACAAGACTAGATCGTGCCTCCACGTACAAAAACTTCACCACAAGTTGCATCGTCGATGCCCCCATGGAAGCAGCAGCTTCAACCACTCCCCTCGGTACATCCAGCAACGCTTGTTCCACCAGTCTGGCGTAGTAGGCAATTGCAATGACCGAGAGTGGCACGGTTGCCGCCAACGTACCTATAGACGTTCCCACAACAATCCGTGTGAATGGAATCATGAATACAACCAGCAGTAAGAACGGAAACGAACGAACGATGTTAACGATACTGCCGAGTACAAAGGACAGCGTTTGATTCTGATACCGTTGTCCTCTACGGAATAAGTACAGCAGTGTACCCAGAGGTAACCCGATCAGAACAGCTGCCGCAATAGAGATGCCCACCATAACAAAAGTCTCTCCGATCGCCTGCCATATCTCATGCTGATACTTCAGCACAGACTCAGGTAACTTCATGACTTGTCCTCCTGTTCTGCCTTACGGAACAGAGACGAACCTGTCATCCCGTATTCGTCACCCGCAAGCAAGGAGGTCAGCAGATCAGGCTGCGGAGTAGGGATACTGCTCACTTCCGCTTTAGACAACGTACGAACGAGTCGCCCATCCTTCATGACGGATATCCTGTGACATAGTCTGCGAGCCACTTCCATCTCATGCGTTACTACAACAATGGTCACGCCCAGCGTTTCATTGATATGACGCAGCACATCCAGGATACCGTTCGTGGTCTGTGGATCAAGCGAAGAGGTCGGTTCATCACAGAGCAGCACATCCGGACGACTGGCCAGCGCTCGTGCAATCGCCACACGCTGCTTCTGTCCTCCGCTAAGCTGAGCAGGATATTGACCCGCCTTGTCTTCCAGTCCAACAAACTGCAGTACCTCAAGTCCACGTTCAACTCGCTGCGCACGGGGCATACCCGCAAGCTCCAATGGCATGCAGACATTGCCACTCACCGTTCGGTTACTGACAAGATTGAAGTGTTGAAAGATCATACCAATGGATCTTCGTGCCTGACGCAGACTCTGTTCATTCATCTGGGTCAGGTGCTGCCCATTCACAACAACCTCACCATCATCCGGCTTTTCCAACCCGTTGAGCATCCGCAGAAGTGTGGATTTGCCTGCACCACTTGATCCAATGATGCCATGTATTTCTCCTTGTCCCACTTCGAGGGACACCGAGCTTAATGCTTCGAATCCCTGATCTGCACGGGAACCGCGCTCGTTATAACGTTTGCTTACACCATATAATGAGATCATGGAGAGTCCTCCCGTGAATGATCATGCATGGTTCTTCAAGAACACATGAAGAAAGCCCGCACAGCCGATAACCGGAGCGCGAGCAAGCCTGTTCATTTATAATAAATCAACATCCCTTACGAGACAAGCTTTTAAGGTGAGATTGCCTCCTGCAGGCGGCTGGCTTCATGTACACGAAAACGTCCGTTGGACGAACCCACATACACTTCATTACCGATCCGGTTAATCATTCCATTCTTCGCATCCCGGTCCCGGTGCTCCGGGTTTCCCATCACAACGTCATGTACACGACCTAACAGTGCTCCATTCTTTTTGTTCATTACGAGAAGATTTTCGTCCATGGGCAACAGCAACTGATCATCAATGACCAGATAACTTCCCTGATTCGTCGGATGCCTTAGTGTTGCAATCGTATCTTTGGCATTCCAACGCGTCTCCCCCGTTTTATAATCCACAGCCGCTGGATAACCGTTCTTAATCACATACAACTGATCCTCTTCCACCAGTCCTCGTTCAATCTTGCCCTTGAGCGTCCAGCGTGTTTTGCCTGTCTTGGCATCATACAGGGTGGTTGTAAAATCTTCATATTCGCCGTAATGATCGCCGTTTTTGTTCTCACGGATCAACAACATGCCATCATCCAGCGCCTCAAATCTCTGTCCTACCCGAGCAGGGAATTGGGCAAGCTTTTTCCCCGTGTTCAGATCAAGCAGAAGCCACTGATTATCTAACGATAGCCATCTTTCAGCATTCGTGGTTGCAAAGGGATCCATACGTTCGATTCCATCAAAATATGGATCATTCCAAAATTGTTCTATGGTAGATCGTTTAGCTTTCAAGCTCCATACGGTTCGGCCCGATTGCGGATCGGCTGCAACTAGCTTATTCTTTTCCCAATACAACACATAGGGGTCATCTGCACTCTTGTTCAATAATTCATAACCCTTAGCCAGTTTTCGCGTCCACAATGTTTTTCCGTTTGCACTGTCCAGAACCGTTAACCAACTGTTGCTTGAGCTCTCAACAACCGGGGTATCCACAACCACAACGTTCTTCGCAGCGGTGATACCATTTAGTCTAAAATTTTGCTTAGGGGTGTACGTCCACGTGACCTTTCCGTTCTTCAAGTTCAAATGACGAATATGATCCACGTATTTTTTCTTATCAGGGTCATAATCGGTGTAGATTGTAACGTATTTGCGCTCTGCATCCACCACTGCCTGCTGTCTTCCAAAACCCCCGTTGATCTCCCATAATTGCTGGCCGGAATGTCGGTCAAGGGCATATATAGAACCTTCGTAGTAATCCCCGCTAAATCCACCGTCATCCCCTTTCATCAGGAGTACATCATCCGTGGCTGCTTGTAAAAAAGTGTAGTTAATATCCCCCTGGTTGGTCCATACCGGTTTCCAAGGGATTGTCGTTGGCAGTGTTGTGCCATAGATTTTTGTTGTGAACCCATATTCATCCGCTCGACTGATGTTCCAATCGGAAACAACAGCATTTCGATTATCCTGTGCTAAATTCCAGCGTGTTCTGACCAGTCTGCCATTCTTGTTGAATGTGACCAGAAATTGCGCATCTTCCCGCTCATATCTCCAGGACTGTCCAATACTCATTGAATCACCCGTGAAATTTAGATTGCTTGAACTCTCTTTCCAATCCGGCTCGCCTAACCACCCAGCCACTTGTTTGGAGGTGGTTGCCTTGTTCAGCTTAATATCTGTCAGATGGCGTATAACCGAAGTTGGTAGCGATGCATCCTGTTGGAACCAACCATCCGCCACATTCATCCGCTGTTCTATAGCCTGTGCCTTGATCCAGAAGAGTCCTGGCCGATACGTGAAGGATTCTTTATTCCAGACTCGTGGGGCAATGGAGACCCCATACCAGCCTTTCCACTTTGCAACAATAACAGCCTTATCTGTTAGCGCTCTCTCACTAGACCAAGTTGTAGAACTATCCGGAGCCAGATACAACTTACTGCCTGATCGGAGCGTGAAGCTTTGGGGAGCTGTTTCCGTCATGCTTCTGCTCTCCTTCAGTGCATACCAACTTGGCAGCCAAAAGTCTCCATGCTCGGTTGACTTAAGCTGCACCCACTCACCTCGAACCGAGGCCAACGTATACTTTTCGTTTTTTGTTGTATAGTATTCAATCCCCATCTGGTCAGCAGCCACACTGCCGCCCCTTCTGTTTTTGAACAGAGGGATGTCATTCATAAGCGTAACGGTGTCTCCTTGTTTGTAAGCTAACTTTGCAGTTAAGACTTGGGAACTTGCCCCCAATGCTTGTGGCGTTGTAGCCGAAGCTTGTCCTTCAAGGGCGACCATTTTGGAATCCAGCAGCATCCAGCCCGTCAACAGCACAGCTGATAATCCAGTCATGGTAATCCATTTGTACCCCGTTCTCTGCCAGTCAGGACCCGTCTTCACTCTCGTTCATCCCCATTCATTAGAAGTTATTTCCAATAGAGACGCAGTTAAAAGGAAAAAGTTACCGTTTACCTCAATATATTTCTATCTATCTGCCCGTATTACCTTACATCCACCATCGTAGCATGATAAGGAAAGGTAACCCCGATGTAATAAGCAGCCGTTAAGGTGAGCATATAATAAAATACAAACCACAGATCAGCTCGCGAATAGCCAATCTGAATGTAATACGTTCGGCTCGCGCCATCTGTGAACCCTTTCGCTTCCATCGCTACCGCCATTCGCTGTGCACGGCGAATGCTCTGTGCCAGCAGCGGAATAGCGTAACGCTTGAGTGTACCATACACATTCCAGCGAGAGCCACGTTGCTGTGTTCCACGAATACGAATAGCGTAACGGAGCGTCTGGAATTCATCCAGCAAAATGGGGATCATGCGCATCGCGGCCAGAAAGCTATAGGCATATTTTGCCGGAAGCCGCCACTGCTGCATCAGAGAATAAAACAGTCTAACAGGCTTGGTCGTAAGACCAAAGAGTAACCCTGCCGCGGCCATAGTCAGCGAGCGAAAACCCAAGTGTAGACCGCGATAGAAACTCTCTTCGGTTATGTGGATCAATCCCCACTTATACCATGTGGTCTCGCCCTTACCAAACATCATCATACCTGTAGACGTGGAGATAAAAACCAGAATGAATGGTGATGCGTACAGTATCAATCTGTACCACGGATGACCTGTCCAGCACAGTAATAACATCATCGCCACCGCAACGTTGGCCATTACATTCAGATTGTGAATGAGGATAACGATGACAAACATCATCGTCAGAATGATCATCTTTAATCCCGGATTGACGTTATGAAGCCAGGTTTCACGGTGAGGAAACGACAGTTGCATCAGTTAACCTCCCCTCATCTACCGTCCAGATTCGGGTGCAATATCTTTTTACAATTTCACGATCATGGGTAACCATAACAATAGCTGTTCCCTCTCTCCGCAATTGCTCCAGTTGAGCTAACATGGCAAACGTATTGCGGGCATCCTGTCCAAAAGTAGGTTCATCCAACAGCAGTATTCGCTGCTCTCTCACCAGTGCAGAGGCAACGCTCAAGCGTCGTTTCTGCCCCATCGATAATTGGTAGGGATGGCGCTCGGAGAGGTCGATTAGTCCAAATTGATTCAACATATGATCAGTCCTGACAAGTCTTTCTTCCGTTGTCAACCTGCTCCCCAGCAATGAAAATTCCACTTCTTCCGCGACGGTGTTAGTCACAAATTGAAACTCCGGGTTCTGAAATACAAATGCAATTTGATCTGCAAGCTGCTCCGTTTTGCCAGAAGGCAGACCGTCCACCTCATAATGACCTGTTGTTTTCAGGATATTCATCAGAGATAACAACAATGAACTCTTGCCAGCTCCATTAGTTCCGACAATACCAATCCAATCCCCATGCCATACTTTGGCCTGTTCTACCTGAATGAAGGGTGTTTTCCCACGCCATCCGGTGAACTGCTGCAAGTCCAGTGCAGGCTGATAGCCGGGTGATACAGGTGATAAGGGTGAGACGTGAGATATGGGGGATATACCCGGTGTATCGGATAAGCCAGACGATTGCTGTGCTTCCAAACTTGAGATGCCGTGATCCACACACACTTGAAGCTCTCCAGAAGCACTTCCCTCTTCTTGCTTAGCTGCCTGCTCGTGCTCATCCCACACACCCGGATACCAGATTCCATAAGCCTTCAGCTTTTCCCGTTCATGAGTAAATACCTGCTGTGCTGGCCCATCCGCCACAATCTTTCCTTCAGGTGATAACACAATGATGCGGTCGACCATATCCACAATCTCGTTTATTTTGTGTTCAACGATGATGATTGTTTTGTCACTGGCGATCCGTCTGACCGTATCCCACACCTGGGAAGTCCCCTCATCATCCAGCAGTGCAGTGGGTTCATCCAAAAACAATACCTCCGGGTCCATGGCAAGCATCGAAGCAATCGCAAGACGTTGCTTCATCCCCTGAGACATGGACTGGATCAATACACGATTCTGTTCAAAGGATAACCCCACTTGTTTCAGATAATATTCAATCAGAGCAGGCATCTCTTCACGCGGAATATTTCGGTTTTCCAGAACAAATGCGATCTCTTCATCTGTAAATGACATACAGAACTGGGTATCCGGATCTTGAAAGACCACTCCTGCTTTGGCGGGAATCTGAATATCATCACATTTCATCGGAATCTCAACCGAACGTGGTATCAGACCGCTCAGAATTTGCAATAACGTTGATTTACCGGAGCCACTTGGGCCAAGCAACAGCACTTTCTCTCCTTGACGCACAGAAAGAGACAAGCCTTGAAATACCAAGGCTTTCTCTCCCGGGAACTTGCATCTTAGATTAGTTACACTTACCGCTTGCGAATTCCCTTCCCCGTTCATCTAATCCAGCGCCTCATAATCTTGTTTGGATACCGGTCTAAGTGAGCGTGTCACACCAGTCAGTTCCAATGCTTTGGCGAGATAATAAGCGAACACTCCAGCAATCAAGATGCTTCCGATGAAGCGGAATCCGATAAATAACGTGTAGTTCCAGGCCGAGAGTGAATCAATATACCCGTACTGGTAATCCAGCAAAAGCGAAGCCGCTGCGGCTCCTATGGCTGCAAGACAGGTGACAAACAGATTGGTTTTGCGATACAAAAATGCGGCGAAGAATATCTCGGCTCCCAATCCTTGCAACAGACCGTATACAAGTGTGGACATGCCCCATTCACTACCCAGAAAAGCACTTACCGTTGATGCCGCAACTTCGGCAAGAATAGCCACGCCTGGTTTACGAATGATAACAAAAGCAAACGTGCCCGCCATAAACCACATGCCGTAGATCATCTGCTCCGCATGAACGCCAAATGGTTTCATCAAGTCATATGTAGGTCCCCATATCTTGTAAATCACCCCAAACACTACTGCGATCACGATGGTTACCAGAATATCCGTTAGTTTCAATCGCTTGTTGCCTGCTGTTGTTGCCATGTTCTCTACGCCCTTCCTTTGTTCCCTGTGGGGGTTGTAAAAGTGTGTGTTCAAAAAGACTGGTTTTCAGTACCAAGAAGATGGGATGAAGCTAGAAATGGAGTAGCGGAGCGTAGGGAAAACTACGTGAGCAACGGACATTTCGGCTGAATTCCATATTCGATGCTGATGATGCCGTCAGGCATCCTTCGTAATCAAAAGCAGACTTTTTGAACAACCTCTAAAAATAAAAGAAAAAGCCTCCCCGGTTCCGGGCAGGCCTCACGCACAGTGGACAATCTTCACAATGATGTATTGGATGGATGTCGAAAATACGTAATATCAACCAGCACCCCTCCGCCCTGGCAGATACACCACCACAGTTCAAAGAGGTCTGTTGTTCATCCACGTTCATTCCCACAATTCACCCTTACATATCGCAAATCCATGTTCTCTACGCTGGCATTACCCAGATCAGATGTACGGTCAGCAGCACAAGGCCACTCTCTCAGCCCAACTTCATTGAGCTCCCGGTTCACTTATTTCATTGCTTCTAATGTACATCAGATGGGTATTTGTGGCAATCCCTAGAAAAATCATCATGCTTCATTTGGGGTAACAGGGGAAAGTATCTGATGGTTCACTTCCCATAATATGAAACATTTAGGTTATGTAGTCCGTCTTAAACATTAGAAGGGAGATTGATAGTGATGAAAGATTACAATTCTGTTTGGCAGCTTAAAACATGGAAAATGGTCCTTGCCGCTTCGATACTCACCGCAGGCACGGCACCTGCCTTACTCTCATCCACTGTGGCGGAAGCCGCAACAACTAAACCTAAACCGACAGCTTATATTAACAATGTTCAAGCTCAATATGATGTTGTCATACGGCAGGGTATTACGTACGTGGCATTGACGGAGCTTCAATTCCTCGGCAACTATACGTTTGGTTACAATAACAAAACAAAAGAGATCAGCATTAGCACAGGCAGCGATAAGTATGTCCTTACACCTAACAGCAAAACAATGAAGAAAAACGGTCAGAATGCGACATTATCCTCAGCGCCGATTCTGGTGAATGGTAAAGCGATGCTTCCGCTCCGTGCCATCGGTGAAGCTTTTGGTGCCAAGGTGCAGTGGAACCAGAAGGCCAAGGAAGCCTACATTTACACTACCGATGCTACGATTGTAAAAGAATATAACAGTTCCGATCTGACTGTGGCGCGTGAAGCCGCACTGCATCTGCCACGCTTCTCTGAACTGGGACAAGCACGTCTGGACATTCGCAATCCTTTGGGTCCGGTGGATTCATCCATTGAATACATCTTTGAGCAAGGTAAAAAAGATCGTTTCTTCGTTGTTGAGTATAACGATCTGATCAGTTATTATATCCTTAAAAATGGAAGTGCACTGCTACAATGGCAGGCTAACATCAGCAAAAATGCCGGGACCATCGGTGACCTGTTCTTTATTAAAAACAAAGCCGTTGCTGAAGCAGGGACTCGTCCTTCCGTAACAGGTCAAACACTCGTATCATTCAAGTACTCTCGCATGCTTGAAGAAACCTCTTACGAGATCATGAACAAATTGGGCTCTATTGATACCGGTTCTGTTGTCCCCGAGAAAGGCAAAGTCATCGTTGAAGTTCCGGGAGAGAAATAGTCTGAGCATCCTCTATAAGACATTGCTCAGCAGAAATATATTATCACATCTGCATTACAAAGAGCGCCCTCAAAGTCATTGTGGCAATGACCTTGGGACGCTCTTTTTGGCGTTATATTTTAACTTCAAATTACAAGCGGAGCTTAAACTTTTACCAACTCCAGCGATTCAATCTCCTGTCTAATATTGCGTGTTCCCAGACTGGCTCGTTTTCCCTGAAGCAAACCCCTTGAACAACGTTGGTACTTTGGAATAACGGGTATTCGTAATTTTCCCTTGTGATGTGCTGCTGTCTGTACGCATAATCGAATCTTTTACATTGGAAATGTTGGAGTTATCCAGCGTCATGTTAACTGCAAAGGAAGTTCCACCATTTTGGCGAACCAGTTTGCCAATATCATCTGCACGGAAATTTTTGATGTTAATTGTTCCAGCTGCATTCATCTGGAACACTTTATCATAAGCCTTATACGCTGCCCCACCGGTAATGTTAACCGTTCCGGCAGACTTCAATGTCAGTGCATCCTCGCCCACGTCCTGCCAGACCACATTCGATATATTACAGTTGCCATAACAGTGAACACCATCAGCAGCTGGTGATCCAATGTTTACGTTTTTGAGCGTGGCCCCTGCCTCCAGACGGAAGACTGGCTTCTGATTTTCTGCTTGAGATCCGTCGCCCAGTGTGGAAGGATTAGCTACAAATGTTTTGCCTTGACCATCATAGGTCGTGCCCTTTGGAACAACAATAGTTGAATTTACAACCGTAGGCGCAGCCGCAGCCGGAACTGCACCAAATATAGAGGCAACCAAACCAGCGGACAGTAACAACGTCAACATTTTTTTCATAACTTTATTCCTCCCTTATTCTCTTGTTTTTTAGTATTGTACAAGGCTGAGCTTGTCCTGGAAGATCGTCAGAGGTGCACCTCAGTCCGACCCACAACCTAATCCTACCAAATAAGGAAGGTAACTAGAATAATCATTAGATCACGTTTGTATTTTCCAGCATAGAGCCTGATGTTTCAACATGCTTTGAGGTATCATGTCTACTTGTTATGTACCGATATCAACTTCGGATATGCTCTATTTAAGCCACCAAAAGTTTCCTACAAAAAAAGAAACCCTTAGTCTTTTTATAGACAGGGTTTCTACATGATAGATTTAAAACTAATCTAAGTACTCTATTTTACTCTAGAGTTTCCAATTCATCTTCGTTAATTTCATCCGATGGTTGAAGTGAAGTGAGTGGGTCAAGATTGGTAAATTCATTTACTGTTTCATAAGTAACCACACCCTCTTCAGAAACGATCATTCTGAGAACGACCCAGTATCTTTCATTACCACTGGCATCTGCTACAGTATACGTTGCACTTGGGGTGGCTACAGCACCATGGAACACGTCAATTTTGGCACCAGATTTCTTGATTGTGCTTGATCCAGAGAAATGATGAACATAGAATGTATACGTTCCAGGAAGTAAATGACGAATGGTTGTCGTTTCAGGTCCGTAAGACGTTACATCATCCAAATCCAAATCAACCATAAGTTCGCCATTATTATAATATTGTTTATCAGAGTAGTACGTATGGAACATTCCCTCATCACCTGCTGGACCTACGAGGTGTGAATCCAGATCCACTGGATCTTTACCCCAAGTTAACACGAAGCGTGTTTCATCTTGTGTAGGTATTTCAATAGCAGTTTGATTCTCACGTTTATTCTCCACATTTACTGCCGAGACACCAATGAGATAAGTTGTAATATATTTTGTATCTCCACCTCCAAGTTCACCTGTGTAGATGCCTGGGGGAAGATTGATATAGTAGTTTCCTTGAGTATTCGTTTTGACAGTACCGACAATTTCACCTGTTTTGTTATCCAGGCCTTTTCTAAACGAAATACTTAAATCTGCAACCAGTGCTCCAGCTACATCCTTGATGTGACCACCGAATCCTGTAAGTTTGATTGCACCACTTTGGCTTCCTGCAAAATGTGTTTTATTAACATCTGACTCCACAGTGATGTACAATGTGGCTCCGTAGCTATTAATAGCATCAAAAGTAAGTTCGCCATTGCGGTACTGCAAGTTATTCAATTGTTGTTCCGCCCCATCAAAATAGGCACGAACTACGAAATCATTTGCAGTCAGTTCAGAAACATCCAAACCCTCAGAAAAATTCAACTTTGCACTTCCATTTGTAACTTGAATCCCTTTGAGTGTCGGATAGACTGTTCCTTCGTTATAGACTGCAACGGTTACTGGAACATTGATTTCGAAATCTCCATATTTGGCTTTTACCACTGTCGTACCGTTGCCTTTAGCTTGAATCTTGCCTGAGTCAACAATGGCAATAGTGCTATCCTCGACATTCCATTCTGCAATGGAAGTGATATCTTTGATCGTTGAGGTAGCGATACCCATGAATACGATCTGACGGGTCGAATCAATTGCTGAAAACTCTGTTTCTTGAGGTGAATAAACTATACTAGTCACTGTAGGATCTACCTCAATAGCTGGGGGTTGATTAAGTTGACTAAAATCAATACCTTCTACATTGACCAGAGCAGAAGATAATGTTCCCGCTCCAGAAAATTGTACGATTGCATTTAATATAGCCCGATTCACTACAGCACCATGGTTAATTTTAAACACTGTACTCAATGCTTCTTGGAACACTTCGAGATTTCCAATGGTGGAGTTATCTCCGAACTCCACTGAAACTTGTTCTGCATGAACCATAACAGAGTCGAAGCTTCCACTGAGCACTACCGAAGAATTATGGGGAATCGACTCTGCTATTTCAATCGGTCCGACATCACCTGTGGAGACATTCTGTACGATTGCACCAGATCTAATCTCAATCTGCTGAACATCACTTCCACCTTCAAGGACCAAACGAATACTACCGTCCGCTTTGTCAACAATCACTGTTGCAAGAACCGAGTCCACTGCATGAATACTATTTGGTCCTCCGCCTTGAATCTCAGTAGTTCCCGTGACATTAACATTATCAAGAATCACGTCACCATTTCCTACGGACTCAAGTATATTCAGCTTACCATTTATTTTGGTGTTTTTTAGAACGACACCTTGGGAACTAATAGTTATATTTCCAGTTACATTACCAAGAGTATATGTACCTGGAGCAGAGAGATTATTACTAGGGGCTTGTTCCCCGCCTCCACTATTTCCACCATTGTTACTTCCGTTCCCTTTATCTCCGGAGCTGCTACCGCTATTTCCCTTACTCTTACCTTCAGAAGGTTTTGTTGTTTCAGGTTTTACTTCATTTGAATCTTCAGTATCAATCTCTGTCTTGGTAGGAGCCATGTAACTATCATATGTAGACTTATTTATCACAAACTCATATGCAAGTCTAGCTAGCGCCTGTCGATCTGCTATGCCTGATGGATTAAATTTTACTGTTCCATCTTTTTGGACTAATCCTTTGATAAAACCAGATTGATAGGCTAGTGTTACAGAATCTTTCGCCCAGTTGGATACTTGACCCAAATCTGAGAGTTGTGGTTTGGATGTTTGACTCGTTAGATCTTGATTGTCCCAACCAAAGGCTCTAACAAAAAATACAGCCAACTCTTCTCTTGTCACATTTTTATTAGGCGAGAAGCTATCTTTGGAGGTACCTTGAGCAATTCCAGATTTGACAAGTGCACCTACATATCCGGCATACCATTGATCTTCCTTTACATCTCTGAATTGACTTGCTTCGACATTATCAGGCTTTAAATTAAGCGCACCGACCATAATTTTTGCTAATTGAGCTCGTGTTACCGAATCGGAAGGTTTAAATGTCCCATCAGTAAATCCTGTGAGTATTCCTTGTTCTACTAATTTGGTTATTTCCGTTTTGGCATACGAATTATCAATATCAGTAAAAGAAGTTTTAGATGTAGCCACTTCTGCCGATACAGATAAATTGATAGATAACATAGAAACAATCAGAGACGTAGAAAGCATTAACGATAGTTTGTGATTAAACTTTTTCCATTTTGAATTCAAAACTAAAACACACTCCTCAGTAGGCTTCTGGTTGGTAAATCCACTAATATATGAATCTTTAGAACTAATACACCTCCTAATCAATAGGATAATAATACCATGCAAATTCATAAAAACAAGATTAATAAACTATGATTTTACAAAAAAGTTGTTATCCTGAATTGATTTCAATTCTTATTATCTAAATAATTTCGCAATAAAGACAAAACGAACCTACCGAAAAAAATATTTTCGGTAGGTTCGTTTTTAAGTGAATTTATATATTCTAGGCTCCGAATCTCTGACGATAACCGCACTTTCGACACAACTCTTCTACAGCTTCGCGTTTGGAGAAGCCATATACCAGATTGTTCGCTCGCTCACCCTCAATAATCTCCGAGAATGACTTCTCGTGCACATTACCCAGGTTAATCACACCCTCGCCATCGAGACAGCATGGAACCACCGTTCCATCTACAAGCACAGCTGCCTGACCGCGAAGTGCATGGCAAAAGCCTTTACCGTCATCTTCAGGTGCATCCAGACTTGGCCACTGGAACTCATGGTCCTGATTCAGGTATACATTCGGGGCAATTTTGACCCCACTGCCTGGAACCACTTTTTCCTCAATGCGGAAATCCAGATTGAATTCACGTTCCAATACTTCAAGGGTCTCCCGATTTCGATTCATCTGAGCATTTGTGAAGTTATCCTGCGTCAGATTCCAAAGTCGGAATGAGATGATGACATTGTGCTTAACGGCCTCGTGTACAAAGGACAAAATATGACGCAGGTATCCGTCACGGTCTGTTGAACCTTCATGCCCATCGAAACTGTGCAGAGAGAAATTCATCTGCCGCAGCGCTGGTTTGCCAAGCAATTTATGCTGAGTCTTGGGCAGCAGTGTACCATTCGTTGTAATGTTCACCTTGAGTCCCTTCTCATGTGCGGAATCGAGCAACAAATCTATTTTGGGATGCAACAAGGGTTCGCCTTTGACATGTAGATAAATATGATTGGTGTGTGGTTTAACTTGATCCAGTATATTGTTGAAGACTTCAGGGTCAATGAATCCTTTGGCACGCTGTGTCTGCGGACAGAAGCTGCATGCCAGATTGCAGATACTCGTGATCTCAATATATACTTTTTTGAACGTTTTCAACTCGGGTCCCCATTCTGCCTAGGAGGGAGAACAATCCCACCTGCATTTTGTGATCCGGCCAATATGCGCCACCCCTATTATATCGGGTTAGGGAGCCCAGGTAAATTGTTCAGTTGTTCGGGTCTGACTCCAAGTTCATCTCAAGAATTCCATCATGCTGCCTCTTTACAGTTCATGTTCAAGTGATATATGCTGAACAGACAACTGCATATCTTGAACTTTTGCACTAGGGGAGCCTTGCGGCTGAGACGAATATGACTATTCGGACCCTTTGAACCTGATCTGGATCATACCAGCGGAGGGAAGTGGAGCGGCCTTTTAGTAAGCGGAATTTTCTCATGTATGTGAAGATAAATTGCTGATTTAACTTACAGACCCACTCATTTCTCCGGAAATGGGTGGGTCTTTTTTTGTTCCTTTTGCAGAGTATAGGATGCCGTTGTTATTCCAGCAGTCTGACATCAAGGGGGTGAGGATCAGATGAACAACCATGTAACCATTGAGAACGTTAGCTTCGCTTTTCCTGAAAAAAAGGATTCACCCGTGCTCGCCAATGTGTCGCTTCAGGTCCAACAAGGAGAATTTGTCTCGCTCATTGGCTCCAGCGGGTCAGGTAAAAGCACACTCTTCAAGCTGCTCGCAGGCTTGCATGAGCCAACCGTTGGCATCATCGATATAGCTGGTGTACCGCAAGGACAACGGCTCGGACGAATCGCCTATATGCCGCAGAAAGATCTGCTGTTATCCTGGCGTACCGTCATGGAGAACTGCATGCTACCTGCCGAGCTTGCACCAGGCCGACAGGACAAGGACAAACTACGAGCCGATATCATCGCAGGATTGGCAAGGTTCGGCTTGTCCGGTTATGAGCAGGCCTATCCAGATGAGTTATCCGGCGGCATGCGGCAGCGGGTCGCATTGCTTCGTACCTTGCTTACAGGCGGGCAGCTCATGTTGCTGGATGAACCCTTCGGTGCACTCGACGCCTTAACCAAACGAGAAATGCATCGCTGGTTGCTCGAGCTGTGGGAGGGCTTTGGCCAAACCGTGATGTTCATTACACATGACATTGAAGAAGCCCTGCTGTTAAGTGACCGTATCATTCTGTTAACTCCAGGGGGGCAAGGTCAGCAGTTGCGGGAGATGACGGTTCCTTTACCACGCCCAAGGCATTCGGACATGATCTACGAACCGGCTCTCGTGCAGATGAGGCAACAACTGGAGGAACAATTGCATGCAAAATGATAGAGCTGAGGTTAGCGTCTGGACGTGGTGTTCGAAGTGGCTCTCGAACTGGTTTTCCCAATATGGTTTGTTTATTATGCTCATGTTCTTATTACTGGCGATCTGGGAAGTGAGTGTGCGTATGGGTTGGGTGCCCTCCTTCATCATTCCTGCACCCACGGCCATCATAGGCTCACTGGTTGAACATCGTCGTCTGCTGTTGACCATCCATCTGCCTGCTACCTTTATGGAGGTTATTGTTGGTTTTGGCTTGTCCATAGTGACTGGAATTACGCTGGCAACAGGCATGCATATGAACCGGTCGATTGAAAAGGCCCTATATCCCTTCATTGTAATTAGTCAGACCATCCCGCTGATCGCCTTGTCCCCCGTATTTATCTTGTGGTTTGGTTACACGTTGTGGAGCAAAGTCGCGGTGGTATTTTTAATCGCATTCTTCCCCATTGTGGTCAGTACCTACGATGGACTCCGCCAAGGCGATCCGGAGCAGCGTGAACTACTGCTCACCATGGGCGCCAACAAGTGGGATATTTTTTGCAAACTCCAGGTTCCGCTGGCACTTCCCTCTTTTTTCTCGGGGCTAAAGATGTCTGTGGTGTACTGCGTGGTTGGGGCAACGATTGGCGAATGGCTCGGTGGTAGCAAAGGTCTAGGGTACTTCAGCCGTCGTATGTCCAGCAACATGAACACGGATGCGATGTTTGCCGCCATTTTGCTGTTATCCCTGCTTGGGATCGTTTTGTTTATACTGATTACCTGGCTGGAGAAACGATTTAGCATACGGCGTCATCGTCATGGAGGCAAAAGAAAGGTTGGATAATACTTAGACAGAAATTAGATGTAAATACAGTAGTTACAATCTTCAAAACAAAACATATCTTATGCACAATTTCAGCAACATCTTTAATCAGTTCACTGTCACATTATCGTTAACATGCTGTTGCCCATTTTCTACAAACCAAAACGATGAAATGAGGTACTTCATTTATGAATAACAAAGGTATATACTCCCTGCTTCCCATCATGCTCATTAGCCTTTTGCTGATCGTTAGCGGATGCAGCACCACAGACACTAGCCAAAATACGCCAACAACAGATTCGGCAACCAATACACAGCAAACAGATCCGTCTGCAACCGAACCAACATCAGACGCCAAAGATAAACTGTCTATCATGCTCGACTGGTACCCGAATGCAGTACACTCCTTCATCTATGTGGCTCAGGAAAAAGGATACTTTGCAGACCAAGGTCTGGATGTCGATATTCAGATGCCTGCGGATACCAATGATTCGCTCAAACTTGTTGCTGCCGGAAAAATTGATCTGGCCCTAAGCTACCAGCCCCAAATTTTGCTCGCGCGTGGCGAGAACATTCCTGTACGTTCCATTGCTGCTGTTGTTCGCCACCCGCTTGTGCATCTGTTGACCGAAGCAAATGGCAACGTAAGTTCACCCAAAGATCTTGAAGAAAAGACTGTTGGTTATTCCTCCATTCCTCTGTACGAAGCGATGGTACGCACGATGATCAGTAAGGATGGCGGCAATCCCGACAACATAAATCTGGTCGACGTTGGGTTCGATCTGATTCCTTCGCTGGCTTCCGGACAAGCGGATGCGATTATGGGTGGTTTTATTAACCATGAACAATTGATTTTGGAGAAAGAAGGACATGCCATGAAATCGATTAACCCCGTCGATTATGGTGTGCCTGATTATTATGAATTGGTCCTGACTGCAAGTGAAGCTGGCATTGAAGCAAAAAAAGACCAACTTACCCGGTTCGTCAAAGCGGTCCAGGAAGGACAGAAATATGTGACTGAGCATCCAGAAGAAGCCTTGAGTATTCTGCTCGCTCATGAGAATGAAACATCACCGCTTGACCCGGAGATCGAAACCAAAAGCCTGGCTATTTTACTGCCACTCATGAATGAAGAAGGCCAACCATTTGGTCGGCAGGAAATGGAATCGTGGGAAAATGTACGTGCATGGCTCGTTGAACAGGATTTGATTCCTGAATCGGTGAAAGCCGAGGATGCTTTTATTACTCTGCAAGGAGAGTAAATAAAGGAGAGCAATGTGAATGAAGGAAAAGTTAGCAAGAACGTGAGGATTGGATGCATACAGGTTTGTGGAATGGAATTGGCCTGAAGCAAGCATCGGAGGATCAGAATTTATAACAATCCTAAGTGGCTTGATGTGCATCTGGGCAGATTGATATGCGTTTGGGTGACTTGTTGATATGTATTTGGTAATGTAATTAGCGCTTATCTTCAAGCCTACTGGGAGCTGAAACGCTCCTTAACTTGATCGAAACAGAGCATGCTACGACCGCTAACGAATCTGAGGCGTCCTATTCAGGGATTTGGAGCGGTTGCAGAAATCTAAAGAACCTGAAACATGTTATATCAGAATAAATAGCTGTTTGCAGCGTTTTGGTCAGGAGATTCTGGGAATAACGTGTCTGATGTTCCTTACATTTCAAAAGGAGGACCTGACAGCCAAATAAGACGTCCTGTGTTCTTTAGAAACATCGTCTGACCAGTCGTGCCCGATCATGCCCAAATCAGTTGGGTATCGACCAGCCTAGACTTCAAGACACCGGTTGGATGCTAACATCCATCACACTATCTCTTGCCTGAGTTTGGAGAAATTCACTCTGTTCACTTTCTGTATTTTGTATCGTTTCGTTTTTTATTGTTTCGCTAGATATCGATCAGAATGATTCAATTTGTCTATATCCAGTTCCAAAAATTCATTTTAGTGAGTTATGAAATTGATTTAGATTTTACGTTTCTGCTTTTCCCGCATTAATGCATCTGGCTGTTGTTAGACTCTGTGCCCCAACTCAACAAGGCAACTCATATCCTATTATTCTGTTGAGTGACTCCAGATATCGGACTTCCGCCGATCGGGTTACTTCAAAACAAGGAGGAAATTATATGTCTTATCTGGAACGTGTTCGTACGCAAAATCCGCTGGTACACAATATCACTAACCTTGTCGTGGCTCCCTTCACAGCCAATGGTCTGCTTGCACTCGGTACGTCCCCTTTTATGGCCTATGCTCATGAAGAGGTCGCTGATGTCGCCAAGATGTCAGGAGCCGTGGTACTCAACATCGGTACACTCGATGACAAAGTCGTTCAGGCAATCCGTCTGGCAGGCCAATCGGCTAATGCGCATCACGTGCCTGTGGTGCTTGATCCGGTTGGAGCTGGCGCAACCACCTATCGCACGGAAACCGTGCAGATGCTCATTCGTGAACTTCGTCTCACGGTACTGCGCGGCAATGTGGCAGAGGTCGCTAATGTCATCGGTGAGAGTTGGAGTATTAAAGGTGTGGACGCAGGATCAGGTGAGGGCGACCGAATCGGCATTGCGGAGCGGGCAGCGCATAAACTTGGCTGTGTCGTGGTCATTACCGGAAAAGAAGATATTATTACTGATGGACAATCCACATTCCTCACGAGTAATGGTCATGCCCTGCTCACTCAGGTCACAGGTGCTGGCTGTCTGCTCAGTTCAGTGATTGGCGCTTTTACAGCCATAGCGGAATCAGGAGCCGATCTTCTAGGCAGTGTTGTTGAAGCGCTAGCGTTTTATGGTGTAGCAGCTGAACTGGCGGCAGAGCGGACAGCTCATCAGGGGCCGGGCAGCTTCCAGATTGAATTGTTGAATCAACTGGCACAAGTAACACCAGACCTCTTGGCAGAACGCGCACAGACCCGTCAGATCCGTGGAGGTGCAGTATGAGTATTGCTCAAGCGCTCACCATTGCAGGCTCCGATAACGGGGGCGGCGCAGGCATTCAGGCCGATCTGAAAACATTCCAAGAACTTGGTGTATACGGCATGACCGTTATCACCGCTATTGCTGCCCAAAATACAACTGGTGTGCAGGGCGTTTTTCCCATCCCTTACGATGGCATTGCCCAGCAATTGGACTCGACCGGCGAAGACTTTCAACCAACCGCAACGAAGACCGGCATGTTATATAGTGCCGAGATTATTCGTCTAGTGGCTGAGAAATGGCAGCAATACCGTTGGTCAAATCTGGTCATCGACCCTGTGATGGTAGCCAAAGGTGGCGCCCCCCTTCTCCAGCAGGAAGCTGTAAAGGCGTTGGTTACTGATCTGTTGCCCCATGCCCTGATCACAACACCCAATATTCCGGAAGCGGAACTGCTTACCGGGATGTCTATCACCAATCTGAGCCAGCGGGAAGAAGCCGCAAGACGGATTGTACAGATGGGCTCAACGTATGCTTTGGTCAAAGGTGGTCATGATGAAGGAAGTGGCATGATCGTGGATGTGCTCTACGATGGGCAGTCTTTTCATTATCTGGAGAATGTTCGTGTGGTAACACGTCATACACACGGAACGGGGTGCACATACTCTGCTGCCATCACCGCAGAGTTAGCCAAGGGTTCACCTGTTCTGGCTGCCGTTACGACCGCGCGAGCATTCATTCAGGCAGCCATCGAAGATGAGCTGGGGATTGGGGCCGGACATGGGCCGACAAATCATTTTGCGTATCAGCGCAGACAGCGGGGTGAGCAGTGATGCGCCCTTGGGATGCAGAAGCGGTACGACGCGCGATGCAGGTGTATTTAGTGATGGGCAGCGTCAATACAAAGCAAGACCCTGTGGAAGTGCTGCGCCAGGCCATTGCCGGCGGCATCACGCTGTTCCAGTTCCGTGAAAAGGGTACTGGCGCCTTGGTTGGCGAAGCTTGCATCACACTTGCGATGCGGCTTCGCGAGGTGTGCAGCCAGCACGGGGTCCCGTTCATCGTGAACGATGATGTGGAGCTGGCTGTAGCGGTGGAGGCCGACGGCGTGCATGTCGGCCAGGATGATGCGGACGCGGCGCAGGTACGCGCCCGCATTGGAGATGGGCGGATGCTTGGCGTATCCGCCCACTCTGTGGATGAGGCGCGCCGTGCGTTGCAGGCGGGCGCCGACTACCTTGGCGTCGGGCCCATGTACCCGACGCGCTCCAAAGCGGATGCCCATGCTGTGCTGGGCCCCGCAGGGGTGGCGGAACTGCGCGCCGCAGGCATCGCAGTTCCGATTGTGGGTATCGGCGGCATTACGCCCGATACCACGGCCGCCGTGATGGCGGCTGGAGCCGACGGAGTAGCCGTCATCTCCGCCATCGCGGGCGCGGCCGACGTGCGCGCAGCGGCTGCGCAGTTCGCTACGGCAGTGCGCGGGATGCAGGCGTAGCCCTGCTCTCCCTGCACTGCCAGCCCCGTGGGCTGCACCGCATACATGGTGCAACCCACAACTGCTCACGCTCCTCTCCATAACAGAGGAGCCTCAAAACACCCCCGCGGCGCGGCAGCAACCCATGTCTTCGACATAGAAGCACAGCCGCTCCCCTACAGTGACTGAATTTTACAATAATTTCATCACACATATTCACATCTATTCACCAATCCATGATCAAGATGCAGCTTCCATGCTCGCATCTTGTTTTTTCATTTTCAACGGTTGACTCTCACGTAACGTGACACTGTACAATCGGTGTTGTAAGGAGGTTTCACACATGGCCATGAAGGTAAAAGAAGTTGCCGAACTTGCCTCGATCAGTGTGCGCACACTGCATCACTATGATGAGATCGGATTGTTAACACCGGACGAAGTAACTTCTGTCGGGTATCGATTATATTCAGATGCCAACCTGGAACGGTTGCAGCAGATATTGTTTTTCAAGGAACTCGACTTCTCTCTGAAGGAGATCAAAAACATTATAACCAACCCCTCCTTCAATCCGGAAGAAGCACTTAAAATGCATCGACTTATACTGCTGGAGAAGCGCCAACGCTTGGACCAGATGATTGCTACCATTGATAGAACGGTTTTACACGTGAGAGGAGAAATTAAAATGACAGCCAAAGAAAAATTCGAAGGATTTGATTTTAGCCAGAATCCGTATGAACAAGAAGCGCGGGAACGTTGGGGAGACCATGCCGTCGATCACGCAAATCAGAAGCTGCACAGTAAATCAACCACAGATCAGAAGGCTCTATCCAATCAAATGAACGAAATCTACAAGCGTCTAGCCGCACTTCGTCACACAGAACCAGCATCTGCCGAGGCACAGGCTGGTATTCAAGAATGGTACACCTGGCTGAATCAGATGGGAAGCTACTCGCCTGAAGCCTTCAGGGGACTTGGTCAGATGTACGTGGACGATGAACGCTTCACACGCAATATTGATCAGTTTGGCGATGGTTTGGCAGTATTTATGAGAGATGCTATGGCTGTATTTGCTGACCAAAACAAATAATATAGACCTGTCTTCGACCACATACAGTATTATTCAACTCTCATTGTCGTCAGATGTGTACTGTAAACGATAGTCTGGAACTTAGAGCTCTGTCCTCTAGTGGTAAAAGTAATCTCTCGTCATCAGCTTTATTCGCTGTAAATGACCATTCGGATATTTGAACCTACCACCTGAGGTGACCATATCGTTCTTGTAATTAACCTTATGAACATGCTGAATATTTACTAGAGTTATGTGGTAAGTAATTTAAATCGATCCGAATTGTTGCAAAAGTTATGAGCCATATCCATCCCTACCTGGTGGATACACAAAAGGGACGTACACCCTCAGGCGTATCGTCCCTATGTATGAAAGTAACTCAGCCGCAATGTGAACATGCCTAACTGCTGCTCACTCTGAGTACTTTATAAATATCTTTTAAAGTAGATGCTCTTTACTATGTTTTTCTTCTGCTTCCAGTCCTTCGATATAACTTCATAAGTGCTTAGGATGATGAGCATTAAGTTTCTTCTGTCAAACGTTCTTCATTTTGCTGCAGCCGTCGACTGTCTATCCGATTAAGCTCTTGGCGCATGATCCGATGAAGATGCATCTGTAGCTAAACTGGTTCTCGCCATCCGGCCAGGAATCTGCCATGCAGACACAATCGCAAGCACGATGAATAACAAATCAATCGGTTGACTGAAATAGTCCTGGAAGGTTTCCACAAACGCACTGATCATCTCGCTATCAAACACAAGTTCCATCACGCCTACATCACCAAACAGTTCGGAAGTAAAATAAACCACCGTCAGATATTTCCCCAACAAAATGCCGACAAGTGCAAACAGTACGGCAATAATCTTATGTACCGTCGCAATTTGTTTATTGGAGAACAACACAACTGCGTAACCTGTGAGCGCTCCAATCAGAATCGCAATTAATCCCACCTCATAATCGGTCATTGCAGCAATAGCTGCCCATACGATGCCTCCCAGAATGGCTGCAATTAAGCCACCAATGATCGGCATTCCGATTTTAACTCCTTGTTTCTCTTCCACGTTGTCTTTCCCTCCTGAGTCATGCATATGCTTCTTTTCCAGAATTCACCTTTCCTATGAAACCACAAAAAGACTTATTATTCAACATTTTTCTACTTTTGGTACCATGTATTTACATAATAGAAAAGATATATTAAGCATCTATTTCCTTATTCGCTCGAATATCATTTTAGTTTTGTCCACAAACCTCTCATAATTATTCCCTTGGCACATAAAAAAACACCCCTCCAACAGCATAATAGCCGTAGAAGGGATGTTGTCCATATCTGTATCATAAATATAACCAATGTAACCGAGAAAACTACATTGAAAACCTCTCTCTATCTTACCTTTGCACTTCCTTGGAAGGCTGAATGACAGCTGCAATCTGTGCCAAAATGGCATCCACCGATGCCGGATCATGCACATCATACTCATCAATGTTCAGACGCAGCACAGGGCAAGCTGTAAACTGATCAATCCACACGGAATAGCGCTCGTGCATATGCTCCCAGTACGAACGATCCGTCTGAATCTCCATCTCGCGTCCACGTTCCGTAATTCGGTTTAAAATCGAAGGCAGACTGCCTTCCAGATAGATCAGCACGTCTGGATGTGGGAAATACGGTGTCATTACCATCGCTTCAAACAAACTGCTGTATGTCTCAAAATCTGTAGCAGACATGGTTCCTTGATCTGCATGCATTTGTGCAAAAATGCCCGTATCTTCATAGATGGAACGATCCTGTACGAATCCCCCACCTAGTTCAAAAATCTTTTTCTGTTCCTTGAAGCGTTCTGCCAGGAAATAAATCTGCAGATGGAAGCTCCAACGCTCAAAGTCATGATAGAACTTCTCCAAATATGGATTATGATCAACTTGCTCTAGAGAGGTCTTGAAGTTCAAACGCTGCGCAAGTGCAGCCGTTAACGTGGATTTGCCCACCCCAACCGTACCTGCTACCGTAATTAATGCATTCGTTGGAATGCCATAGTTATTCATATGATATACTCCTTTACCTGATTAACAATTTGCCTGAAGTGTTCAGGATGTTCCACAAAGTCGAGTTGCTCTGCATTGACCTTAATGATTACTGGCGGATTTGAGCTATTTGCCAGATAGTCCATGCCTGTTTTGTAATCGGCGATCAGTTGTTCCATATATGCCGGGTCCATATCCTGCTCAAATGAGCGTCCACGCTTGTTAATGCGGTACATCAACGTATCGAGTTCAGCTTCAATATAGAGCACCAGGTTGGGCTTTGGCAGATCATCTGTTAACAGATGATAGATTTGACGATATTTATCCCGTTTCGTTCCCTTTAAGGTACGATCGGCAAAAATCATATTTTTATAGATATGATAGTCTGAAATGACTGGGGTACTCTGCTCTACATAATGAACGCCCGTGTCTTCCAGTTGTTTAAACCGATTACACAGAAAAAACATTTCCAATTGGAAACTCCACTCGTCGATATCCTGATAAAAGGAAGCCAGAAATGGATTCTCTTCTACGATTTCTTTAACTAACGGAAGATTCAATTCATGGGAAAGCATCGTTGCCAGCGTTGTTTTCCCCGCTCCGATTGGACCTTCCACGGCAATAAACGGGGCTGATTTCATCGTGTTCACTGTTCCTCCTCGTACTTATGCGTGTTTCCGTTTTCTATATAGACCTCACCTATTGTATCACAGCTTTAAGGATTGGAACGCCAGTATTTTATGTATATAACAAGTCAAATCACAACTATTGAATTACATTAAAATAAAAAAGACACACTCGATATCATCAAGTGTGTCTTCCTGTTGCTTGGCGGCGTCCTACTCTCCCAGGACCCTGCGGTCCAAGTACCATCGGCGCTAGAGGGCTTAACGGTCGTGTTCGGGATGGGTACGTGTGGAACCCCTCCGCCATCGCCACCAAACGCAACGCTTAGCTTACATTTCAGAGATCGTTCTCTGAAAACTAGATTCGAAACGAAACATGCGAATTACAACTTGCTATTGGATAAGCCCTCGACCGATTAGTACTGGTCAGCTCCATGCATTGCTGCACTTCCACCCCCAGCCTATCTACCTCGTCGTCTTCAAGGGGTCTTACATACTGGGAAATCTCATCTTGAGGGGGGCTTCACGCTTAGATGCTTTCAGCGTTTATCCCGTCCGTACATAGCTAC
>NZ_MKZL01000013.1:0-104382 GCF_002803315.1 Paenibacillus sp. GM1FR
CCATTGCGGAAGATTCCCTACTGCTGCCTCCCGTAGGAGTCTGGGCCGTGTCTCAGTCCCAGTGTGGCCGATCACCCTCTCAGGTCGGCTACGCATCGTCGCCTTGGTGAGCCGTTACCTCACCAACTAGCTAATGCGCCGCAGGCCCATCCCCAAGTGACAGATTGCTCCGTCTTTCCAGTTCTCTTCAGGCGAAGAAAACAATTATTCGGTATTAGCTACCGTTTCCGGTAGTTGTCCCAAGCTTGAGGGCAGGTTGCCTACGTGTTACTCACCCGTCCGCCGCTAACCATCCGAGAAGCAAGCTTCTCTTCAAGTCCGCTCGACTTGCATGTATTAGGCATGCCGCCAGCGTTCGTCCTGAGCCAGGATCAAACTCTCCAATAAAGTATTGAAAAGAGCGATAAGCTCATTTTGAATCTGACGAGATTAAAAATCTCATTTGTGCTCCAGTCGATCCAGGCCAAGGCTTGTCTCAAACTTTCGCGTTCATTCTGCAAGCAGAATGTTTACTCACTCGTTGTTCAGTTTTCAAAGATCAAACTTGTTTTGTTATCTCTTGTGTTTCCCGTGTCAGCACTGCGTTTCAGCGTCGACTTAAATAATATATCATACGGCTGAATGTAATGCAACAGTTTTTTTCATTTCTTTTCTTTAGTAGTTTTACATTAGCTAAAGCTATCATATCTGTACCCTATCTTGTCCTATCAATCATATTAGGTCATGCTCATAGGGTACAAATATTTTAACACATTTATGAAAGGGTTTACAATAACTTCTTAATAAAATGCTTTCTATTATTTCCTGAGCAACTATATCTCCGTTATGTGCAACTCAATGTTTACTCAGGTAAGCGGGAAGCCAGCTCTCTATTACAGAGCTGGCTTCCCGCTTATATAACAGGCACCTCACTTATTCATCAATCGCAATCTCCAGGTTAGTTCTGTATCCATGGATTACGACGCTTTTTATCGGATTTCCGTTGGCTGGAAGTAGCTGCACCCTCTCTGGACGGTTTCCCGGACACGGACACCTTGGATTTGCTCTTCAGAGGAGCCTTGCTTGTTCTGCGCTTTGCAGCGGCCGGCTTATTCCCCGCTTGCTTAGACTTCCCTTCCGAATCTGATCCAACCTCTTCAATTGCTACCTGACTTAAGTTAGCGTCTTCACGCCCCCCTTTTTTTCCACCCTTCCCTTGCCCCTGAGGAGGATACATTTCACCAAATGCTCCAAGCGGGGACGGGGGAACCATGTTCTGAGTAGGGTACGGATTCTGATAAGCATACTCAATAGGCTGGTTTGGCATCGTTGATGTGGACATTTCAGGCGGCATACCGTACGAAGGACCATACATATTCCAAGCCGGATCCTGATAACCAGGAGAAGGATAAGTATACTGAGGCATATGTGTATGTGAGCCACATCCGCATGGAGGGTACGGAAGCATTGAGTATGGAGATATGAAAGGCGGCTGATGATTCATATGACTAGGTGCTACATACGTTGGGAATGGACTATTCACTTCGCCAGCTGGCGCAATCGGAAATGAGTTGTTTTGCATTTCTGCGGACAGATTCGGCATAACGTTATTGTGGTTATAACCCTGCTCCGCGCCAGTCCACGGACTGTTAGGCAGATCACTGCCACCATAAGGACTAACTTCCGGAATCCCTGGAAACGACGCATTGTTACTCGCTCCAGCCGTGTACATGTCTTGCTGAGCACCATACACCTCTTGTACAGGAACCGGGATTTGAACATAAGGGTGCTCGGCTGGCGCATGATGCAACTTATTACCACAACCACAAGGCTTTTTCGTTGCTGGTGCAACCTCAGTTGGAGACTTTGTGTTAGGCATTACAGGCAAAGGCATAATTTCAGGCGAAAGATTAGGCATTGTGTATTTCTTGGATTCTGCTACCGGTTTTACATAAACTTCGGGTTTAACCTCTTCTTTTTTATGCGTTTCCTTTTCGGGTTTCACTTCAGGAAGCTCCGGTAACTGCGGCAGTACCTCCAGTTCAGGCTTCACATTCGGCTTCTCCGTATTGGCTGGTGGTGGAGCAGGGACCGGAACAGGAACCTCTGCTACCGGAGCAGGGGGAGTTGGCGCTACTGGAGCCGGTTGTTCCGGTTCTTTGACTCCCGTGTATTCCTTACCTTCAGGTGACAACTTTTCATGAGCAGCAATGTTGCCGGCACCCGAATTAGATGTGCTGTTTCCTTGTGCGTGCATAGATGGAATATAAACTGTCTCCCCCACCAGCAGAGCGTTCGGATTTTTCAACTGTGGATTGGCATTGACCATATCTTTTAAAGGAACTCCCCAGGCTTGTGCCAACTTCCATAACGAATCTCCTTGCTGTACCTTGTGACTGTGGAGCAAACCCTCCGGTTTCGGTGTTACTGGCTCTGCAGGGATTTTAACCTTCATGCCAATATCCAACTTGTCGGGATTTGTGATTTGCGGATTAGCCGCGATCAATTTGTCCAGCGCTACATTGTATTTTTGGGACAGCAGATATAATGTGTCGCCTTTTTTCACCATGTGTATTTTCACAGGGAACTAACCTCCTAGACGTCATACTTGGGCAGTACATTCGCCCATACCGTTACTACATCCTATGCAGAAACCGGGCTAATGACATCAACTAAACAAAAAAAATCCTCCTGTCTCTAAAATCCCCATACACCAGGTATGCAGAATTTTATCGGACAAGGAGGATTCCTGTTCCCTATGTTATGCAATTCTAACTTAAGATTCCCACACTTTATATCCATCTTTGTCAACAATCTGACGGAATGCTTCCAGCAGTCTCAGCGTTACCGGACCTGCTACTCCCGTGCCAATTGTTCTTCCATCGACTTCATATGCAGCGATAACTTCTGCAGCTGTCCCGGTGAAAAAGACTTCGTCTGCGATATACACATCATGCAGGGTGAATGGCACTTCTTTTAATTCAAGCTCCAGTTCGCCACATAGATCGATAATCGCTTGACGTGTAATCCCTTCAAGTGCTCCGAGATAACAAGGCGGCGTGTACACTACACCATTTTTGATGATGAAGATGTTATCACTTGAACCCTCAGTTACGTAACCTTGGGAATTCAGCATAATTGCTTCACCAGCATCTGAATAGTTAGACTGGATTTTAACCAGGATGTTATTCAGATAGTTTAACGATTTAATTTTTGGATTCAACGCGTCTGGGATGTTCCGGCGTTGGGATACCGACACGGCTTTCAATCCAGTAAGATACGCTTCCTCCGGATAGATCGCCAATTGCTCCACGATGATGATTACGGATGCCTTAGGGCAACGTAACGGGTCCAACCCCAGATTACCAGGGCCACGCGATACAATAAGACGAATATAACCATTACGCATATCATTGCGGCGCACCGTTTCAGCCATGACTTCCAGCATCTCATCAATGGACAGCGGAATGTTCAAACTAATGGATTTTGCCGAATCATACAAACGATCCAAGTGGGCCTTACATCTGAAAATATTTCCGTTATAGATCCGAATACCTTCAAAAATCCCGTCTCCATACAAAAATCCATGATCATACACTGAAACGGTTGCGTTCTCCTTGGTCACATACTGACCATCCAAATAGATCCATTGTTCTGCCACTGATGACTGCACCTCCATAAAATATCCATTCCCTGTACTCCGAAACGTTATTAACCCGTCCATTGTACACCAAATGACAAGCCATTACTCGCTCATTCTACCCCGACTTATGACAACCTTCTAACATTCCCAAACACCATCAGGTCAATTATCTCGAAGGATATGTATAACAAGGATAGCTACCCAGAACGCGCACCTGACAATTCAATGCTTCAATCTCTGCCATGGCTGCGGTAAGCAATACCGAATCGACCGTTTCCACAACATCAATGTAAAAATAGTAACTGCCCAATCGTTTCTTCGTTGGACGAGATTCGAGACGGGTCAAGTTCAGCTTCCGCCATGCAAAAGCCGACAATACCTGATGTAACGCACCTGGTGCATCTTCTGGCAACGTCACCAGCAAGCTGGTTTTTACATGATCCGGTTCACGCGGAATGTCCACAGGTTCATGGCCGATGAGCACAAAACGGGTATAGTTATTGTCATGATCTGTAACCCGTTCAGCCATAATGTCCAGACCATGCTTCTGAGCAGCAAGTTTGGTACCGATTGCTACCCAGCCCTTACCCGGATTTTTTTTTACAATTTCTACAGCTTCGGCTGTACTGTTCACACCTTCAAGCTCCGCCCCAGGCGAATGCAGCCGAATAAAATTCTGACATTGCGGAATAGCCACAGGGTGAGACATAATCTTGGTGATTCTACCAAAGTCATACTCGCCGCTCTCCGTCTTAAATTCCGAGCCATGTCCAATGACATTCTGGATGGATGGGTATACCCACTCCGCTTGCATTGGAATGTCGACTTCATTCACAAGCCAGTCCATATGCAGACTAACGGAGCCTTCAATGGTATTTTCAATCGGAATGACACTGTATTGTGCAGTCCCGCTATCCGTTGCTCTAAACACATCCGAAATCAGCTTGGAGTGAAGCAAATCTAACGGTTCACCGTTAAAAAGGAAATCAATTGCTTCATGGGAAACTGAGCCTTCAGGTAATACTGCAATTCGTTTCATGCATTAACTTCCCCTTTGATTCTGTCCAGAAAAGGACGTTCGTCTTGATCAGGCAGCACGGTTACACCGTCCAAATCCGGATCGAGCCACAGTGCAGAAGCAGATATACCCTCCCGCTCCATCGTGTCCAGCAAATATTGTTCCAATCCCGCTTTCCGGGTGTCATGACGATCTACCAAAGTCAATACGGTTGGTCCGGCTCCGCTCAGGGCAGCTCCCAAAGCTCCATGATCGACAGCATGTTCCAATATCTCAGCCATGCCTGGCACCAATGATGCCCGATATGGTTGGTGAATTCGATCTGACATCGCCTTCTGAATCATATCCAGTCGTCCACTCGCCAAAGCGGCAACGAGTAGTGAGGATCTGCTAATATTATGCACCACATCAGACATGCCAAATTGCTCTGGAATCACATTCCTTGCTTTTGAAGTAGACAGCTGGAATTCAGGTACAATAACCAAAGTCTGCAGATCCTGGTGTGGTTCAATACGTATATGATCTACCTGTTGACCATTCCATGCAGCCGTAATAATACCGCCATACAGAGATGCTCCCACATTATCAGGATGCTTCTCTAGGGATGTGGCCATATCCAGAAGCTTCGCATCGGATAAGGGAGCACCAATTAATGCATTCGCTGCTGCCAATGCACCAACGATGGCTGATGCACTACTCCCGAGTCCCCGCGTAAGCGGAATATCGGAATACATGGAAATCTCGAATTCAGGGATGGATACCCCAGCTTCATTGAATACCATCTGTGCAACTTCGTAAATCAAATTCGATTTGTCTGTTGGCAGGCCTGTCAAATGATTGCCGTGAAGATGAAATGACGTCTGCTCGGCAGGTTTCATTTCCAACCAGGCATACAAAGACAATGCCATGCCCAGGGTATCAAACCCCGGACCGAGATTGGCTGTGCTTGCAGGTATTTTTACGGTTACCTTTTCACGCAAACTCATACAGATTGCTGCTCCAGTTGTGCAATAGCCGCCATTACTGCTTCTTCCGTATCTTCAACAACAAGTGGCTCAGTCGCTACTGTTTTGATCGCAATATTAGGATCTTTCAGGCCATTACCTGTCAGTACACAAACTACAGTCTCTCCGCCTTTAAAGTACCCTTCACTCTTCAGTTTGTATACACCGGCAAGGGAAGCCGCAGAAGCAGGTTCAGCAAAAATCCCTTCCCGAGAAGCAAGTGTACGATACGCTGTCAGGATTTGTTCATCCGTTACATAGTTGATCTGTCCACCAGATTCCTCAGCCGCAGCTACTGCCGTTTTCCAGCTCGCCGGATTACCGATTCGAATTGCTGTTGCTACCGTTTCAGGTTCAAGGATCGGCTCACCTTTGACTATGGCCATCGCACCTTCTGCTTCGAAACCAACCATACGTGGAAGCGTGTTGGATTTACCTGCCTCTTTATATTCTTTGAAACCTTTCCAATAAGCCGAGATATTTCCCGCATTACCGACTGGAATAGCCAGAACGTCAGGAGCTTCGCCAAGTTGTTCAATTACTTCAAACGCTGCTGTCTTCTGTCCTTCAATCCGGAACGGATTCACAGAGTTTACAAGCGTGATCGGATGTTTGGCTGTGATCTCACGCACAATCTCCAGTGCACGGTCAAAGTTACCATTGATCGCAATCACCTTAGCTCCATAGATCATGGCTTGGGCCAGTTTACCCAGTGCAATGTTGTTATTCGGGATCAGTACGATACAATTGAGGCCACCACGTGCGGCATAGGCCGCTGCAGCTGCTGACGTATTACCTGTGGATGCACACATGATCGTACGGCTGCCCTCTTCCATAGCTTTGGCAACAGCCATAACCATACCGCGGTCTTTGAAAGATCCCGTAGGGTTCAAACCTTCATACTTGAAATAAACATTCAAACCGAGTTCCTCAGACAGATTCTCTGCATGAATCAACGGTGTATTTCCTTCCTGAAGCGTAAGCAGGGGTGTATTTTCATTAACTGGAAGGTGCTCTCTGTACGTTTGCAAAAGTCCTTGATATCTCATTGTGGGTAAACTCCTTTATGTTTTAATAATCTGAAATGATGACCTGTTGAACCGGATATGATTAACTTGTACGTTATAACTGAAATAATTGAGATGCCGTATGGGATACGGACAATTATCCTTCGACCCGGTAGACACTCTTAATGCGGCGAATGACGCTGAGTGATTCAAAATGTTTTAACACTTTATCCATGCTTGCCTTACTTGCGTTATGTGTAACGATAATGATCTCGGCATCCGGGTTGTGCTCATTTGGCTGTTGAACAACCGACGCCAGACTGACATCATATTCTGCAAAAATTTGTGTGATTTGTGCCAATACACCGGCTTTGTCGTCTACATGTAGTAAAATAAAGTTTTTCGACACGATCTGCTCGTCGCTTTGTAGTCGCTTAATCTTATAAGGAACAATTGCTTTGAGACCGTTCACGCCAAGTTTAAGGTTTTTGGTAACCGCCACAATGTCAGCTACAACCGAAGTTGCCGTTGGGAGTTCTCCCGCACCCGCACCGTAGAACATCGTCTCCCCTACAGCTTCACCGTGTACATATACTGCGTTGAACACACCGTTGACTGAAGCAATCGGGTGATTCTGTCTAACCATAGTCGGCTGAACGCTGATCGTGATCTCATCGCCAATACGGTCCGCAATACCAAGTAATTTCATCTCATAGCCCAGTCTTTTGGCATACATAATGTCTTCACGAGTTACGGAGGATATTCCTTTAACGGTTACATCCTTCAACTCCACATTGGTACGGAAACCGAGTGTACTCAAGATCGCCATTTTGCGAGCTGCGTCAAGTCCCTCCACATCGGAAGTTGGATCCGATTCGGCATATCCCAGAGCCTGTGCTTCAGCCAGTACTTCTTCATAGGATGCACCTTCCTGACTCATTTTGGTCAGAATAAAGTTCGTTGTTCCGTTCACAATCCCCATAATGCGGGTAATCCGATCAGAAGAGAAACCTTCAATCAGCGTACGAATGATCGGAATCCCTCCAGCAACACTCGCCTCATAGAACACGTCACATTGTTTTTCCTGTGCCTTCGCCAAAATCTCTGTACCGTGCAATGCCATGAGATCTTTGTTTGCTGTTACGATATGTTTCCCACGTTCCAATGCTTCAAGAATATACTCCTTCGTCTGATCAATGCCGCCCATGACTTCAACGATGACATCAATATCCGGATGACGAATGACTTCCCAAGGATCTTCCGTAAGTTTGGCACGGTCTACAGCAATAACACGTTCTTTCTCTGTATTTTTCACTGCGATCTTCTCGATGACAATCGGCGATCCAACCTGACTGCTCAGATCCTCCTGATTCCCTTCCACAATGCGAACGACTCCCGTTCCGACAGTTCCCAGACCCAACAATCCGACTTTTACTGGTTTCACTAACGATCTACCCCCTAATGTCTATTCTTGTCTGTCAGTCCTGTATGTTAAAGCCTAATTAACCTTGGCCTACAATACGCGTGCGTCTTACTCCAGGCATATCTTGCATTCGATCCAGCATTTCACCAATTTCGCCATGAAGATGTGTCGTTTCCACCGAAATGACAACATTGGCTCTTCCCTGAAGCGGGATACTCTGATTAATCGTGAGTACATTAGCTCCATAACCAGCTACATGTCCAAGCACACGAGACAAGATACCCGACTGATGCTCCAGATCAATGGAGATCGTTACAATCCTCTCGCGCTCAAGCTGGTTAATCAGATGAATTCCATCTTTGTACTTGTAAAAGGCACTCCGGCTTAATCCGACCTGTTCAACCGCCTCATGCACTGTTTTAACATCACCAGAAGCCAGTAGTTCTTTTACCTGCATGGTCTTCACCACTGCCTCTGGTAAAATATCTTCTCGTACTAAGTAATAGCGTTCGTTCACAGAACGTCCTCTCCTCAAAGACTCATGTATTCATATAGTGGACATTATATAGGATCTATGACAAAAGGGCAATACATGACACGCCTATTTTTTGAAATACGTTCCTCACAGTATACAAGTTTATCCCTCTCCCATGTCAGGAAAAAACAAAAAAAACGCAGAGTTGCGGGTCAACTTCCCACTTCTCTGCGTTCCTATATAGATCTCTCTCTTCACGGAAGACGACTACTTAGTAGTAACTGCTGCCTTCCACGAATTCGAATTCAAAGTCTCCAATACGAACGATGGTGCCTTCTACAGCTCCGCGCTTACGCAACTCAGCATCCACACCCATATAACGCAGTGTACGTGCGAGTTTCAGTATAGCCTCGTGCGAGTTCAGTTGCATCCGTTTCATCATGCGGTCAATCTTGGCACTTTCGACAACGAACATTTCATTCTCACGCACAATTTTGAAACCATCGTCTTCTTTTTTGTCCAGACTATATACTTTACGTTCAGATACATCTGCTACCTCTTCAACCACTCGCTCGTCTGGAGCCTGATCCAGCAGATCAGCTGCACGATACAGAAGTTCTTGAATCCCTTTACGAGTCAAGGATGAAATTGGCATCACTTCAATATCAGGTTGAACTTCACGAACTTGCTGTAAAAATTGCTCCAGGTTCGCTTCAGAGTCTGGCATATCCATCTTGTTAGCTGCTACAACTTGCGTTCTCTCGGCGAGAAGCGGATTGTACAACTTCAATTCGTCATTGATTTTCTGCCAGTCTTCAAAAGGATCGCGTCCTTCAGAACCCGACATATCTACGACATGAACAATAATCCGAGTACGCTCGACATGACGTAGGAACTCATGTCCCAGTCCGACACCTTCATGCGCACCTTCAATCAGTCCAGGCAAATCGGCCATAACGAAGCTCCGGCCTTCTCCTACACCGACTACACCCAGATTCGGTGTAATGGTTGTGAAATGGTATGCACCGATCTTTGGCTTGGCTGACGAAACGACAGAAAGCAATGTAGATTTCCCGACACTCGGGAAACCAACCAGACCAACATCTGCCATAACTTTCAGTTCGAGTACGATGTAACGCTCTTGTCCTTCTTCACCATTCTCGGCAAGTTCAGGTGCAGGATTGTTCGGTGTAGCAAATCGGATGTTACCTCGTCCGCCCCGACCACCACGAGCAATAACAACCTGTTGACCGTGACGTGTCATATCCGCCAATACTTCTCCACTGTCTTCATCCAAGATAATAGTTCCTGGTGGAATGCGCACAATCATGTTCTCCGCGTTTGCACCATGCTGACTTTTGTTACGTCCCTTCTCACCACGTGGGGCCTTGAAGTGACGCTGGTAACGAAAATCCATCAACGTACGCAAACCTTCATCCACGCGGAAAATGATGTCAGCTCCTCTGCCTCCATCGCCCCCGGCAGGTCCGCCGTTTGGTACATACTTCTCACGACGGAACGAAATAATTCCGTCCCCTCCGTCTCCGGCTTTTACATAAATCTTCGCTTTATCTACAAACATTGGTTAACCCCTTCTTCCTATATTCCACACGGCATTCTGAATTGTATAAACGTATCCTCAGACGGAAACTGCTCCGTTCTGACTTTTTTTCCTTTGAGTACGGCAGTAAGCTGCCGCAGTGTTTCCGGATCGGGTGTTTGATCCCCATCCAGTCGGACAACCACATCTCCATGATCCTGTCCGAAGTTTAAGGTCAGTTTGCGAACCTCTCCCCAAGAAGACCGGCCGCCGCCATATTGATAGGCCCTGATTGCATCCGCAATCGCCCCGGTAAGTGACTCGCCATCCTCGGGAGAGACCAGAGCACTAAGCTGCAACTCATCTTCTATTTCCACATGCAATTCCAGCGCAATTCCACTGGCGCGAAAAGACTGAAGATAAAATACGAGGGAAGGAATACCTAATCTAGAGATTCGGCTTTCTTCTGTAACCCGCTCTTTTATTCTTTCCACACATTGCAAGGATTTATCAAGTTTGCCCAGCCGAAGATATCCATATAACACCTGAAGGTCGTTCATCCAGTCGTGTCGATGATGATTTAATGAAGCAATTGCTGTTTTTTCCATAGATTGTATGATGGCTCTGCGTTCCGCCTCCGCCTGTTTCTTCATCGCATTCACAGAAATGAGCAATACTGCGACGGACCACAATGCGCACACGACGCTTGAGATCATCGCCGGATACAACATAACGAAAACCAAAGGAATCAGAAGTGAACATGCCGCAATCCACGGCACTCTTTTCCAAGATTTCATGGCTTCTCCCCGTTCTACAAAACTCGGTTGGTCTACACCCACCGTAACCAAGTATAACATGTCTTTTCTGCCAGTTCATTATCGAATAACCGTTGAATACAAAAAACCTTCGGCAAAAATGCCGAAGGCTCCTTAGGCGGAATGCCGATATTACGCTTCTACTGCTGCTGCTACAGGAGCAACATTAACAGGATAGATGCTTACTTTTTTGCGGTCGCGTCCCCAACGTTCGAATTTTACAACGCCGTCGATTTTCGCGAACAAAGTGTCATCTTTACCGATGCCAACGTTAGTTCCTGGGTGAATTTTCGTTCCGCGTTGGCGAACGAGAATGCTACCACCAGTTACAGTTTGACCATCAGCACGTTTAACACCCAGACGTTGAGCATTACTGTCACGTCCGTTCTTCGTGGAACCTACACCTTTTTTCGATGCGAATAACTGAAGATTTAATTTCAACATGATTGGTTGTCCTCCTTCTTTGATTATTTGAATTGCTGTATTTTAATATACTTCCCGTATGACTCTGCAATATTAGAGAGCATAACCACCATGGATTCGAGTAACAATTGTACCTGGGACCAAGTTTCCCCTCTCCCTAACAAAGGTAAAGAACCACTTAAAAAGCCATTCTTCATCTTGGCATCCATTTCGACACCGGTCAATGTTTCAATCGAGTTCACCGTACCCACTGTAACAGCGGATACCCCGGCACATACGATGTCTTCTCCCCGCTTGGCAAAATTAGCATGCCCTTCAATGGAAAAACGTTCGATGTTCCCGTCCTCATCACGAAAGATTTGAACGATAATCACTTATCGCACCTTCTTTACGCTTTGATTGTTTCGATAGTTACTTTAGTGTACGGTTGACGGTGACCTTGCTTCACATGGTAGTTCTTTTTAGGTTTGTATTTGTATACGATAACCTTTTGTCCTTTGCCATGTTTCTCCACTTTAGCCGTTACAGTAGCTCCAGAAATCAATGGTGTACCTGCTGTCAAACCTTGATCGTTAGATACAGCCAGGACACGGTCGAACGTTACGCTTTCGCCATCGTTCGCAGTCAATTTCTCGATGAACAGAACATCGCCCTCTTGGACTTTGTACTGTTTGCCGCCTGTTTCAATAATTGCGTACATTTGCCTTGCACCTCCTCATGTCTCAGACTCGCCCGTTCTCAGGTGACAGTGTCCTTGCGGAACTGTTCTTATACCCGTCCAGTGCGGTTACAGCATGTGCAAGACCATTAGGCTAAACACATACTTGAAGATTATATCACGCAATATATCAAAAATCAATGCAATGGTGAAATATATCTTTTTCCCGTACCATGACAGGAAGAACACGGCTCCACATAGGGCAACGTACTCTCTTCCCGCACTTTCTTACGGGTAAGTTCGAGCAAACCCAGCTTGGTCCAACCCATTACAAACGCTTTGGTCCGATCCTTCTTGAGCTCACCCTCCAAGGTTGCTGCGACTTCATGCCGATTCGATGCTTCCTCCATATCAATGAAGTCGACAATAATCATGCCACCGATATCTCGCAGGCGCATCAGACGAGCAATCTCCACTGCTGCTTGTATGTTGGTCTCTGTCACGGTCTCTTCCAGACTGTCACCGCCAGCTCCCGTATATTTGCCTGTGTTCACATCCACTACAGTCAGAGCTTCGGTATGATCAATGACAATGTATCCGCCTCCGGGCAACCACACTTTCCGGGCAAAATCCTTATTCAACTGTTCCTGCACACCATAGGCAGCAAAGATCGATTCTGTTCCCCGATACACCTGTACTTTGGGTTGATGACCAGGACTAATCTCTTCGAGCAATGCTTTTACTTCACGGGCTTGTCCTTCACTATCAGTGATGACTTCGTCACTCCCTGGCGTATACACATCTCTGATGATTCGCTGTACCATGCTATGATCCCGATGCAAGAGGCTTGGTGAAGGCAAACTGTCCGCTTTTTCACGAATCAGATACCACTGCGCGCGTAATGTTTCCAAGTCCGACTTAATGGCTTCATGCTGCTCTTCTCCAGATACGGTCCGAATAATAAGTCCTTCTTCATCCCGCCTCAGTTGCTCCCCAAGTGCCTTAAGACGGGAACGATCCCCTTCACGGGCAATTTTCTTGGATACCGCTACATAGTCAGCAACAGGCATGTAGACAAGCCAACGGCCCGGGAGTGAATAATGAGTCGTCACCCGGGCTCCCTTGCCTCCTACCGGTTCTTTCAGAACCTGAACAATGACTTCCTGACCCGGACGAAGCAACTCCGAGATGGAAGGCTTCACCTTGGGCTGTTTCTCCAGATGGGGATGCAACACATCGTCCACATAGAGGAACGCATTCTTTTTCTGACCAATATCCACAAAAGCAGCTTGCATACCTGGTAACACATTCACGACCCGTCCCTTGAAAAAGGAACCCAGCAGTCCACGATCACGTGTACGCTCTGCCGTAAATTCCACAGCTTTGCCTTCTTCCAGAAGCGCCATTTGCATGAGGTTATGTTTATTATGTACTATCATTTGTTTCATGGCTTCACCTCTAGAAGACAATTCAAATCATCCACATCCATTTCAGTATCTTTTCAATTCTCATTGTACATATATTAACCCATTTCAGAACAGGTCCACCAGAACACTACAATTTATTACCATTTTGTTGAAAATAGGAACCGATAATCCGTTGCTCAGGCAATACGGCCATAATTCGACCCTGTCTGTTCATCACGTATACCATATGGTATCTTTCTCTCTTTAATAGACGCAAAATAGTGTCCAAAGGTTTCGCCGGAAATGAGATTATCGGCTGCGCCAAACTGCCAGTAGCCGCGTGACGAGCAAACGCACCTTCCCGATTCATGAGAAAACGGATGAAGCGATAGGGCACATTTCGGTAATCCGTTACGTTGGAATAGAATAAAAAAAGGCCGATTAACAGAATGTTGAGCGGTAGGCCGTAGTCTCCAGTAAACCATCGGCTGATAGCATATAAAATAACCCCTACGCTACACAGAATGCTAATTCTGTAAGTCCACATTAATGTTGTATAGTAAGGTGCCCACAGACTGACAAGTGCCTGAACAACTTTACCTCCGTCCAGAGGAAGTACAGGCAGCAGATTAAATAGGGCAATGAGCAGGTTCCCCTGAATGATATAGTTGAGAAATACCGGATCGCCCAGATTGCCATACTGCAACAGCATAACCACGCCAACCATCAGGATGTTTTGTAATGGACCAGCCAGAGCAATCATGATTTCCCGGTAGGCCGTGATCGTACCTCCATCTTCGATAACCGCAACTCCTCCAAAAGGAAGCATCTGGATCGACAAGACACGATAGCCCAGAAGTGCTGCCGCCGCAGCATGTCCACATTCATGAATGAACACGATGGCAAACAACGTAATAAGCTCAATAAAATGTCCAGTCAGAAGGGAGGCCATCATGATAATTACAAAAAACGGATGAAACGTAATATGGACTCCCCACACCCTAATCAAGGGCAACAACTTCCGCCGGGTCTACGTACTCCTCCCCCTCTTTGACTGCAAAATAGAGCGTAGCCGGTTGTTCACCACCCTTAGCCTTGAGACTCCCCACTGGATTCCCCGCTTCCACCCAATCATTCACGCTCACTTCACTTTCGTTCAGCCGACCGTATATTGCCGTGACATTGCCTGTATGTTGGATGACAACTGTGAATCCACTTGCTGCATCTCCGATAACCTCCATGACACGCCCAGCATCAGAACTTGCGACCTGTATAAGTTCTGCACCTGCGGCATCCGGTACGATCTCAATTCCCTTCATGCTCAGCGCGAATGGCTGAACCACTGTGCCTGAGATCGGTTTGCCCAGTAACTGCCTTACTTTCAATCCGTTCACAGCATCCGTCGTATGTCCAAGGACCGGAAGAAACGAAGGCGTTCCTCCAAAATGCCGTTCATACCAAGCCGCTGCTGAGGCAAAATCCATATCCCGATGGAGTGCATCCGCAATTACTGTTTTGGGTGATGTCGTCCACGATGTATCCAACTGAAATAGACCCCATACTCCGCCAAATATCAAAGCGCTAATAACCGTCCGTTTGAGAAGTGACTTGAACAGGTTGAATCTCGAATGCCCCCCTGGAACGAAATGACCATTCTCTTTTTTCCACAACCATTCCGGATCTCTTTCCTGTGTCCCCTCACTAGGCGGCGTAAATGGTTTTGGGTGTATGATCTCATTCTTGTCCAACAGTGAACCTAATTTCTGCTCCTGTAAGACCTCCACAGTTGCACCATCCATCAGTCGCCGGATACGTTCTTCTCGTCTCTGCTTGATTCTGAGTTTCGTGTTCATGGAATGTCCTCCCGCCGAGGCTTGTTTACTACATCCTATGAAGAGGTGGTTGATAATATGAACAAGCCTGCCCGCAGGTAACAAAAAAAGCCGGGCTATAAGCCACGGCTGTCATGTAATCAGATAATGAATAAGTCCATTTAAATGAGTTAACCCATTCCCAAGAACTTTTTGAAACGAGTGAAAGCTCCCTTTTTCTGCTCCAGCTGCATTAATGGGACCGTATCTCCCAGAATGCGTCGTGCAATGTTGCGATACGCAATTGCCGCAAGTGAATCCGGATTCATGACCGTAGGCTCTCCTGAATTGGCCGCTTTGATGACCAGTTCATCATCAGGCACGATGCCAATCAGGTCAATATTAAGTACTTGTAAAATACCATCGATATCTAACATGTCACCCGATTTAACCATATTATTACGAATTCGATTCACCACCAGCTTTGGTGATTGAATGTGCGAACTCTCCAGCAGGCCGATGACACGATCCGCATCACGTACTGCAGCATTTTCCGGTGTAGTGACCACGATGGCCTGATCTGCTCCTGCTACCGCATTTTTGAAACCCTGCTCTATGCCGGCTGGGCAATCAATAATGACGTATTCAAAATCTTTTTTCAATTCAAGGATAATATCCTTGACCTGTTCTGGCGACACTGAGTTTTTGTCTCTCGTCTGCGCCGCAGGCAACATGTATAATTCTTCGAAACGCTTGTCTTTGACCAAAGCCTGATTCAGACGGCAGCGGCCGTCCGCAACGTCGCACAGATCGTAAATAATACGGTTTTCGAGTCCCATCACGACATCCAAATTACGAAGGCCGATATCGGTATCTACCAGACAAACCTTTTTGCCGAGCAGCGCCAGCGCTGTCCCGATGTTTGCCGAGGTGGTTGTTTTACCCACGCCGCCTTTACCCGAAGTGATCACGATCGCCTCTCCCATGAGCTACACTCCTTTAAACACATTAAAATCTCGGCGTAACCGAACGATATTGCTCATTTTGTCTATCTGCATCTGATTGTCCTGTAAGTAAGCAAATTCCATTCCGGTCTCTCGGCTCTCCCATTCATCGGGAGGACGACTGATGATATCCGCAATCCGTAGCTGCGTCGGTGCAAATACCGAAGCGGCAATAATCGCTTCCTCGTCCCCGCCAATTCCGGCATGAGCCATACCTCTGAGTGAACCCAACACATATATATCTCCGGTACACGTCACTGTGCCCCCCGGATTGATATCCCCAAGAAACAGGAGATTTCCTTCATGATGAAGCACCTGACCTGAACGCACCATACCACACATGGTTACAATCGGCGGTGGTCCTTTAACCTCCGGTTGGAGTGCAGGTGAGTCGATGGATCGAATAAGCAGATTCCCTTTTTGCTTCAATATATCGAGGATTGCTTCTTTCTGGTCCTCTGTCACTTCGCGGGCACCCAACTTGATATCCACATGAACAATCGGTCCGGTCAAAATATTTTGATGGCTGTGTTCCAGCTTATAGCGGAGCTCATAGAGCAATTCCTCGAATTCACATTGATCGTCCAACAGGAAAACCAGGCCGTCTCGGATGCCTTTAATCGTTACGTGATTCGATTTTACCGTCATAAGCCTGTCCCTCCCATCTCATTACATTTCGTGCCCGGGGCCCCAAGTTCCTGCTTTGCGCTCCATAAATGTATTTAGGAAGCTTCTTCTGTCTTGCTCCGTCTCTTGCCGATCCGCTCCAGTTGTTTCCGAAGCGGGACATAAATGATCAAGGCAAACACAAAATGAATGAACAAATTAGGAATCATGTATTCAATCAACGCCCAGTCAAAGGTCACGTGGTTAAGTTGGAAGAGCTTGTACAGGAAAAATAGCATGGTGTCATTAAGCAGACTTCCCAAAATGACAACCGATACCATAACCGGCAGTGGTGCACGCGGTGCTTGAAAAATGAGTCCCATCATATATGCCGATAATCCCATTGAGAATCCATAAGGTCCAATCATCTCGCCGTAGAATACGACGTCATGCAATAGTCCAAAAAATATACCGAGCACTAGTGCCGTGTGCCGATGATGATATACAGCGATAAACAAAATTACGATATAGACCAGATTGGCAGAAATACGCATGTGCCAGCCAGAAGGGATGAGCAGCGGCAAAATTGTGCCTTCCGCAATGAACAAAACGAATAGTAACAGGAACAAAACTTGCTTGCGCGTTACCATTATTCTTTTACCTCAGGCGGGATAATGACAATCAGCTCTTTCCAGTCAAGGAAGCTAGCATATGGTTCGATAATCGCAGTCCTTGTTAAACCGTACTCCCCAACTTCGACCTTCTCCACTTTCCCAATCCGCATGTACTTCGGAAAATTGTTAATAATTCCGGAGGAGATAATCTCATCATCCTTTTGGATATTAGAATCTTCTGAGATTTTAGTCATCTTGAGCATGCCCGTCTTCGGATCGTAGCTTTCAATCATACCAAACACTTTCTCTTTACCTACTGCCGTTGCTGCAATGGCATTGGATGTCGGATCATTGGCGTCCATGGACGTTAACAGATTAACCGTTGATGTATATGAGCTGACATGACTGATCACGCCGACCAGCCCTTCCTGGGAGGTAACGGCCATCCCCGGCTTGATTCCCGCATTTTCACCGATATCAATGTTAATGGTTCTGCTATTTGGATCCGAATTGGCACTGATAACCTGAGCAATTCGTGAACCGTAATTATAGCGATTCTTCTGTTCTTCTGTGAAATTGAGCGCTTTCTGAAGCTGCTCATTCACTTGCTCCATATCATTGTACTTCAGCCGATCCCGGGTATAGTGACCCATCGCGATGCGAAGCTCTTCATTCTCTTCATATACCGTACGCATGTTCGCTACATCTTTGAAAAAGCCCGCTACATAGGAAGCGGGCTTGTAAAATACGTATTGTACAAATCCAACTGAATCCTTCAGGAATTTCTCCGGCCAGGATAGAGTGGTTCGCGGACTGAGCGTAAAGCCCATTAACGCGATAAATGTAACAAGGCCCACCAGCAAAACAAAAAGTCTTTTGTTGCCTAGCAGTTTAAACAGTTCGAACACCCTCTAACATCCATATTCTCTTCCGAGCCATGCCCGGCGGGGAGACTGTCAGACCTGTAGTCCCTGCGAGAATATCAGCCGATCCTCCCCTGTTAAGCGGGTAATAGCTCATCCCCGGGGTTAACCGGGTCCTCTATAAAGATATCTTGCCACTTGGTCGCTATGCCAAGTTAGGCAAATACCAATTAACGTTTGGAACGAACTGCCGAACTGCTTCTGCTTTTGAACAAATGAATATTCTCTAGCGCTTTACCTGTTCCGATTGCTACACAATCCAGCGGGTTCTCAGCCACAATGACAGGCATTCCTGTCTCACCAGCGAGAAGCTTGTCCAGATTGCGAAGCAAAGCCCCACCACCTGTAAGAACGATACCCCGATCCATGATATCGGCAGCAAGTTCAGGCGGGCATTTTTCCAGTGTTACTTTTACCGCTTCAACAATTGCATTCACGGTATCAGCCAGCGCTTCACTGATCTCGTCCGAAGTAATCGTAATTGTCTTCGGCAGACCTGTTACAAGGTCACGTCCACGAATTTCCATCGTTTCTACTTGTTCCAATGGCATAGCTGATCCGATGTCCATCTTCAATTGCTCCGATGTACGCTCACCGATCATCAGATTGTATTGGCGTTTGATGTACTGGATAACGGATTCATCCATCTCGTCACCTGCTACACGAACCGAACGGCTCGTTACAATACCACCAAGAGAGATAACAGCCACTTCCGTTGTACCGCCACCAATATCGACAACCATACTACCCGTTGGTTCCCATACAGGCAGATCTGCACCGATTGCAGCTGCAAAAGGCTCTTCAATCGTGTAGGCTTCACGTGCTCCAGCCTGTTTGGTTGCATCTTCAACCGCACGTTGTTCTACTGCCGTGATCCCGGATGGTACACATACCATCACGTTTGGATGACGCTGGAACATGGAACGTTGTTTTTGCGCCTCACGGATGAAATATTTGATCATCGTTGCCGTTGTATCAAAATCGGCAATAACGCCATCTTTCATTGGACGAATGGCACGAATGTTACCTGGTGTACGTCCAATCATTTTTTTGGCGGCTTCACCTACTGCCTCGATGCTATTTGTATCTGTCCGTATAGCGACAACCGAAGGTTCTCGCACCACAATTCCTTTTCCTCGTACATAAACCAACGTATTTGCTGTCCCCAAGTCAATACCCAAATCTTTCGTAAAACCACCAAACATAACATAATCTCCTTTTCTGCCTCATATAGCCGCTCCATTCTGATCCAGAGCGTAATAATTTTATTCCCACGCAATACGTGGAGCTAATATTCGCATTTGTTTTTTTGCATTTGTAAAGTGAACCTATCTTTTACGGACAACGCCGTTAACATTCATAGGAAAACATCAACGCCAACCATTATATTATACTAAGCCCTTCTCCTTCAAACTTACGTACGTTCCATCTCCGATAATAATATGATCAAGCACGTCAATGCCAACAATAGCGCCTGCTTCAATCAGTCTCTTGGTTATTTGGATATCCTCCGGGCTGGGCGTAGGATCACCACTCGGATGGTTGTGTGCGCACACAATCGATGCGCTGCTGCATTTGATGGCAGCCCGGAACACTTCACGTGGATGTACAATCGAAGCGTTAAGGCTGCCCATGGAGAGTGTTTCCTGGGCAATAATATGATTTTTGCTATTCAGAAAGAGACACACAAAATGTTCTTTTTGCAAATAACGCAATTGTTCCATCAGGATATCAGCTGCATCACGCGGTGTACGAATTGAAGTCGACTGTGTGAGTCTGCTCTTGGCAATCCGATGACCCAGCTCAATGCCAGCTTTCAATTGCACAGCCTTGGCATTGCCGATCCCTTTCATCGCGGTCAGTTCTTCCAGACTCAAATCCATCAACGAGCGAATGCCACCCGCTTCGGCCAGAATCCGCTGTGCCATATGCACCGCGGATTCCTGTCTTGTGCCTGTTCGAAGTAAAATTGCCAGCAATTCAGCATGGCTTAAGGCGCCCGCCCCGTATTCCATCATGCGTTCTCTCGGGCGTTCTTCCTGGGGGATGTCGCGCATCATGTAGTGAGGCGACTCCATATGTTCCCTCTTTTCATTTCACAACATTTGGCTTCATTCATGTTCGTGGCAACACATGTACGCCGAACCCGTCCAACATATCACTTAGCAAAGATAGCGGCAAGCCAACCACATTAAAATAACATCCTTCAATGCGGTCGATCAGTGAAGCACCAATGCCCTGAATGGCATATGATCCTGCCTTATCTGAAGGCTCACCTGTCTGCACATAAGCACGGATGGTCGCATCCGACAGCTCTTTCATCGTTACATCGGTCTGGCGGTAATGAACTAACGACTGTCCATTGCCGGCATCAATACAAGCGACACCCGTAAACACCCGATGTACGCGTCCCTGCAGCCGGGATAACATACGTTCAGCATCCGCTTCGTCTAAAGGTTTGCCTAGAATCTCACCATCCAGAACAACAACGGTGTCACTACCAACAATAATGGCTTCCTGCTCGCGGCCTTCAAGCCCGCGATACACGGCAAGCGCCTTGCGCAAAGCAAGTTCCTGTACCGTCTGTTCAGGTGTCCACTCTGGTGGTGTATCTTCATTGGCATGACTTGGTATTACATCAAACGCTAGGTGGAGTGATGCGATCAGTTCTTTGCGCCGAGGCGATGTGGAGGCCAGAATAATAGGGCGCTGTTGTGTGTTATCCAAAATGAACGGCTCCTTATGCCACGGCAACATCCTGTCCGGATCACGATAATAGATGTCACTGGTTTAATTTTTTTCGTCATAACTCGTCATTCTCCTACAGTCTGCGATACAGCCACACAGCGGCAATCATACCGATCAGACTCAGAAGGCTCATTTGAAATTGAAGTGAAATATTATAACTGATAATATCCAGATCAGCCTGTGGCGACCAACGTATGGTCGTGGCTTTCGTAAGAAAGGCTACTGCCTTTACAGGCTGCAGTGCCTTGGCGATCCACGCTCCGGCCATCCAGCCGAGCAGCAGAAACAGCAATAACATGCCGAAGTTTTTTTTCATCGGTAATCTTCCCTCGCCATTTTTTGACACCCACATTATTATACGGGGTTTTGTACGTCAATACAAACACAAATCCGGCAACGGGAACTATTTCCAGTTCCTTGCCGGATGGGTATTTCCAAGCGTTGTTATGGGAAAGAGCATGTTACTGCTTTATCGCTTCAAGCCATTTTTTCTGCTGCAGTACATATTCCATCAGATCGGACTGCACGGACCACATGTGTACATCATCCGGGTTTTTGTTGTACTCCGCGATAGCCGTAATTGCACTGTTCATTGATTTCTCCATTCCACCAATAATAGGTTGTACATCTGCGGTCAGGCCAGGTGTAAGACTATTCAATCCCGTCAGCCATGACTCGTGCTTATTTTGAATCGCGGTCATCGTTTCTGTAGAAACTGCTGCCGGAACAGACTGTCCCAGCTGCTGAATGGACAAGGTAGATAATTGTTCCACCAGTGCAGAACTGTTTGTGAAAAAAAGATGCACATCCTCTTGCTTGCCACCGAATATAGCCGGATTGATCTCAGGGTTCACAATCTCCTTGACATACAGTTCAACTCCCTGGGCTTTTAGCCTGGAGCTAAGTAGCTTGGCCTCTTCACGATCAGCCGAAATGCCTGCATATACTCGATTGCCATCTTCAGGATCAGAACCTGCGGCTATACCTGCCTGAGCCAGTTCAAGCTTAGCCTGCTCAGCTCGTTCAGGAGAACTGAACACGCCGTATTGAAGTGCATAATACGTACTGCCAGTCGCCGCTGTCTGAAGCTGCTGTTCTGTACCTGCAGTCCCCTCCTGACCCGTCACAGTAGAAACTGCCTGATTGACTGGCAGAAGATCGCCTGGCTTCGCAGCTCCTTCTTTATTAAAAAATGAAAGAATAACCATACCAAAAAGTGCTCCGGTAACAAGTGCCCCAGTGACAGAACCAATCAATTTCCAGCCCCTTGGAGGGCGATTGCGTTTATAGGAATAGTTCTCGGAATCTGCAAGCCAGTCGTGGCCTTGATCATCATGGGTATTGGACAGATCACGACGCTCTTCCTCCGGATTATCGGTGTGATTAACATAACCATAACCGGTACGGTTCCCAAAATAATGGGCCTCATCCAAGTTCAAGTTCGAATCATGGCTCACCCGATCGTCAGGTTCAGGTACAGTAGAGCTTGTCAGCACCGTCTCTCCCCAGTCTCCGGGGATATCCTCAGGCGTCCATGATGGGGTTGTATCCATCTGCTTAGGCGTTAGCGGTTGATTATGCGGTAATTCTTCACTTAACGTCACCAATGGACTGGACGCGGATATCCTCTTGTTTTCAGGCTTGTCCGACTGATGATCCCCGAAGCGAAACGTCATTCTAGCATTGCTCACCCGTACCCTCTCCTTTGTCCCATTTATATAAGCTATATGCAGAGACTGGAGAACACATTCCATATAACGCAAAAAACGCCTGCTTCGTATCGAAGACAGGCGATTTCTCAATTGATCTATTTCAAACCTTTGGCAAGTGTATCGCCGACTTTCCAAATATCACCTGCACCCATCGTAATCACAAGATCTCCTGGCTGCAGACGATGCTGCAGATCAGCTACCACTTCTTCTTTTGTAGGAAGGTAACGTGCAGAAGCATTACTGTTTTGAACGATCAGTTCAACCAGTCGGGCTGAGGTTACCCCTTCGATCTGTTTTTCGCCCGCAGGAGAATAGATGTCCGTAATAAGCACCTCATCCGCTTCCGCGAAAGCACGACTGAACGCATCCAGCAGGAAGAATGTCCGCGTATAACGCTGTGGCTGGAATACCGCAATAATGCGTTTGCCCGTTGCTTTGGCCGCACTAATGGTAGCTTCAATCTCAGTCGGGTGATGAGCATAATCATCGATGATCAGCATATCGCGCGCCTCGCCCAATACCTGGAATCTGCGTTTGGCTCCGTGGAACTGGATGATAGCTGCCACAATCTTCTCAAATGGAATGCCTGCTTCCAAACAGGTAATCACAGTAGCCATCGCATTATAAACGTTATGCTTACCCGGCACTGATAATTCCACCGTGCCCATAGCAGCACCCTGATGATTCATCGTAAAGGAAATACGGCGATCGCCCAGTACAATATCCGTTGCCGTATAATCTGCAGCACGATCAATACCATAGGTTGTAATCCGTGACTTGAGTTCTGGCAAAATCGCTTGAACATTCTCGTCGTCAGAACACACAATCGCTGTTCCTTCCGGACGAATCTGGCTCAGGAACTGCACATAAGCCCTTTTGAGCTCCTCAAAATCACTGTTGTAATTCTCCAGATGATCTGCCTCAATATTGGTTACAATACCGAGCCATGGATGGTACTGCAAAAATGAACCATCGCTCTCGTCCGCTTCAGCGACTACCCAGTCGCCTTGACCGGCCTTCGCGTTGGTACCCACATTCATGATTTCTCCGCCAATAATGTATGTCGGATCTGTATCACATTTATCCATAACAAGTGCAATCATGGATGAAGTGGTTGTTTTACCATGAGCCCCAGCTACAGCCACACCTTTACGTTCGTTCAACAAACGTGCAAGCATCTGGGAACGATGCAGAATCGGAATGTTCAGCTCTGCAGCTGCTACCCGTTCCACATTATCAGCAGGCGCTGCTGTAGAGTAGACAACAAGATCTGCTCCAGTGACGTGCTCTGCCGTATGTCCGATATATATTTTCGCTCCCTTGGCTGCCAACTTCTCGGTCAACTCCTGTGAAGCGACATCCGATCCGGTAACGGTGTATCCCATTTCCAACATAACTCTTGCGATGGCACTCATGCCATATCCGCCAATCCCTATAAAATGAACGTGTTCCGATGTATTTAACAAAACTTTCACCAACCTTTTTCAGAATCGGTTTGATGCAAAAGGGCTGCCCGCACATCCGCAATCAGGTACAGTGTGCCGGAGACCACCCCCAGATCTTCCGCTTCCGTCCGTGACTTCAATAGATCAAGTGCCTTTGCCCATTCGGGCTCGACGATGATTTCCAGTTCCTGCTTCGCAATGGCGGGACGTACCCGTTCGACAATCTGCAGCAATTCGGCTGCATCCATTTTGCGTCGGAAATCTGGCTCGGTCAGGATCAGCGTATCCACTAGTGGCAGTATATGCTGCAAATACGCTTCGTGATGCTTATTTGCCAACATACCCATCATCAAAATTAACTTGTTGTGTGGATAGACATCCATAATGCTCTTGGCCAGTGACTCTGCCCCTTCCGGATTATGTGCTCCATCAAGCACAATTCGGGGTTCATCGACGACTTTTTCGAATCTTCCTGCCCAGAAAGCATTCTCCAGTCCAAGTGCAATATCGTTGTCATCCAGCATAAATGCCATGTATTGTCTAAGCAATTCAAGCACCATAAGTGCGGCCGCTGCATTGTCACATTGATGTGAGCCCTGCATGCGTATGCGAACGTCCAGATCACGGAACGGGCCTGTAAAATGAAAAGATTGTCCGTTCTCATTGCTGTCCAGTCTATGATAAGAGAATTGATCTCCAGCCAAATACACGCTTGATTGAAGCTGCTGTGCTTTCTCCTGAATCACCTTCACAGCTTCGGGTTGAGTCGCGCAAGTCACAACGGGTACTCCCGGCTTGATAATACCTGCCTTTTCTCCAGCAATCTGCTCAATCGTATCTCCAAGCACATCCGTATGATCCATACCAATGTTCGTGATGACGGACACAACAGGTGCGACAATATTCGTTACGTCCATCCTTCCCCCTAGCCCCGTCTCCCATACCACAACGTCAGGGTAACACTCCTCTGCATAGTACAGAAGCGCCAGAGCCGTGGACACCTCAAACATCGTGGGTGATCCAAGCGGAGTGGAGGCCATTTCCCTGACCAGTGGATGTAATCGGTTCGAGAGCTTAAGCAGGATTTCTTCAGGAATATCCTCACCGTTGTATTGAAAACGGTTTGTAAACTTGGTGATATAAGGCGACGTAAAGGTACCCACATCATATCCAGCCTGAAGAAGCACTGACGTCAAAAAAGCGCAAGTCGAACCTTTGCCGTTCGTTCCCGCGACATGAATAAATTTGAGACGTTGGTGTGGATTGCCTAACATGGACATCAGACTCTCGATTCGTTCCAATCCAGGTCGGATGCCAAAAGGAATAAGGCCATTGATCCAGTCCACGGCCTCGTTGTACGTAAGTAAAGGAGCTGCTGCATCTGTCACGTCTAATTCCGTCATCTGATTCACCTTCGGTCCCGAGTTTGAGTGAAAAAAGCGGCCGGATGGCATAATGGCTCTCCATCCGCCCCACATATATTAACCTTTAAGTTCCTTGATTCGTGCAATCACTTTATCCCGTTTATCGGAATAATCTGCTTGTTTGGCGCGCTCTTCCTCAATAACTTTGGCAGGAGCTTTGGCTACAAAGCCTTCGTTCGCCAGCTTTTTCTCTACACGGAGAACTTCGCCCTCAAGGTTCTCCAACTCTTTCTCCAAACGAGCCACTTCCTGCTCGATATCAATAAGACCTGCGAGCGGCAAGTATAGTTCTGCCCCCGTAATGATCGCAGTCATTGCCTTATCCGGTGAGTTTAAATCCAGCCCACTATCGAACTCGGACGTATTACAGAAACGTTTGATGTAATGGCTGTTACGTTCAATGATGCTGGACGTCTCAGCACTGTTAGCTTTGACCATCAGCTCGATCTTTTTGCTCATCGGCACATTCACTTCTGCACGAATGTTTCGCACTGCACGAATGGTATCCATAAGCAGGTTCATCTCGGCAACAGCCTCTGGGTTCTCAAGAGCAGGATCATATACCGGCCATGATGCCAGCGTAATGGTCTCACCTTCATGCGGCAGATGCTGCCAGATCTCTTCGGAGATGTATGGCATAAACGGATGAATCAGGCGCATGGTCTGATCCAGCACATAAGCAAGCACGGATTGTGTTTTCTTCTTGGCAACCGGATCTTCCCCATAGAAGGACAGCTTAGCAAACTCAATGTACCAGTCACACAGGTCATCCCAGATAAAGTTATACAACACACGACCCGTTTCCCCAAATTCATACGCTTCGATTAGACGCGTAATATCGCGGGAAGTTTCGTTCAAACGGTGCAAAATCCAATAATCCGCTGTACCAAGCTCTCCGCTAATGTCACGTTCCTCATAGGTGAATCCTTCCAGATTCATCAATGCAAAGCGCGAAGCATTCCAGATCTTGTTGGCGAAATTACGAGCCTGCTCCACCCGTTCCCAACGGAAACGCAGATCCTGACCTGGCGTGCTGCTGGTTGAGATCATGTAACGCATTGCATCTGCGCCGTATTTCTCAATCACATCCAGCGGATCTACACCGTTACCCAGTGATTTGGACATTTTACGTCCATCTGCATCACGGACAAGACCATGCATCAGCACATCCTTGAACGGAATCTCATCGGTGAATTCCAATGCAGTGAAAATCATACGTGCAACCCAGAAATATATGATGTCATACCCTGTCACAAGTACACTTGTCGGATAATAACGTTTCAGGTCTTCCGTATCTTCCGGCCAGCCTAGTGTGGAGAATGGCCATAAGCCGGAGCTAAACCAAGTATCGAGTACGTCTTCGTCCTGTCTGAGCTTGCGTCCAGCATACTCTGGCAGCGTTGTTGGATCTTCAGCAGATACGATGATTTCACCTGTTTCTTCATCATACCAAGCAGGTATACGATGTCCCCACCACAGTTGACGGGAAATACACCAGTCACGAACGTTTTCGATCCAGTTCAGATAGGTTTTCTCAAAACGATCTGGAACAAAATTAACCCCTTCGCCGCTCTGTTGTTTTTTAATCGCTCTCTCTGCAAGTGGCTTCATCTCAACGAACCACTGTGTAGACAGATACGGCTCAACAACAGCTCCGGTACGTTCACTGTGTCCAACCTGATGCGTGTGATCCTCAATGTTGATCAATACGCCCTGCTCTTTCAAGTCAGCAACAATCTGCTTGCGGCAGTCACTGCGGTCCAGTCCCTGATACTTGCCTGCCTCAGCATTCATTGTGCCGCTCTCATCCATTACCGTAATCTGAGGAAGATCATGACGAAGACCTACTTCAAAGTCATTTGGATCATGCGCAGGTGTGATTTTAACTGCACCACTTCCAAACTCTTTATCCACATAATCATCAGCGATAATTGGAATTTCGCGTCCAATGATAGGCAGTACAAGTACTTTACCAATCATATCTGCATAACGCTCATCCTTCGGATGAACAGCAACCGCTGTATCACCCAGCATCGTTTCAGGACGCGTTGTTGCCACTGTAACGTAGCCACTTCCGTCTTTGAGCGGGTACCGCAGATGGTACAGGTGACCCTGAACCTCTTTATATTCAACCTCAATGTCGGACAGAGCTGTCCGGTTCACCGGGTCCCAGTTAATGATACGTTTGCCTCGGTAAATAAGGCCTTTTTCATACAGTTGAACAAATACTTTACGAACCGCTTGGGACAGACCTTCATCCAGCGTAAAACGTTCACGTGAGTAATCAAGCGACAATCCCATTTTGCCCCATTGCTGACGAATGGTAGTGGCATATTGATCTTTCCAGTCCCATACCTTCTCCAGAAACTTCTCACGTCCCAGATCATAACGAGTCAGACCTTCTTCACGCAGCTTCTGCTCCACTTTGGTTTGGGTAGCAATACCTGCATGGTCGGAACCCGGAAGCCACAGTGCGTCATAACCTTGCATCCGTTTGGTGCGGATCAGAATATCCTGCAGTGTAAAATCAAGCGCATGCCCAATGTGCAGCATCCCGGTCACATTTGGGGGTGGAATTACAATCGTATACGGCTCTGCATCTTTACGTTGACCGGCTTTGAAATATCCACGCTCCATCCAGGTGGAGTACCATTTATCCTCTGCCGCCTTAGGATCGTAAGTGGTCGGCATTTCTGTTGCAGCTGATTTTTTTTCCTCAGACATGTGTCATTCCTCCGTTACTTCATCATCTTCGCCAAAAAAAACAAAAAAAACCTTTCATCCATCAAAGGACGAAAGGTTAGCTTTCGCGGTACCACCTTTGTTTCACGCTGACAGCAAGATAGACTTCACCCTCTGTACATGACGTGACACTTCAAGCAGATAACGGCTGCTACCGGCCCATCCTACCTCAGAAATAAATGACGATAGATCTCATTCATCCCTTGTATTCAAACAGGCAACTCCCGGGCGACTTCGATCAGTTGGTTCCTGCGGAATCTCACAGCGTTGCAATTCCACTCTCTGAAAGGTCATACTGTCTACTACTCCCGTTCCACGTTGTTCTTCAAAAAACCTACACACATCATACCTTGCTCGTGCGCGATAGTCAACCTGACAACAGCGGATAAAGAGCGCTGGAATGCAGGTTTAGGACGAATCATACAAAAACCCGCAATCCTCAAGGGGATCACGGGTCGTAACGAAGGCTTTAACTACGGATTAAGGGATGTACAATATCTGACCTTCTTCCACAACCTGCTCAGATAATCGGTTATACAACTGAAGTTCCCTCGTGCTCAATTGATATCGATCTGCAATGGCATCCAGTGTATCTTCTCGCTGAACGATGCACAGTTTCACCTTGCGGAATGGGGTCTGGTCCACGATCGTTCCCAGGAACAGGTTCTTCCATTCCACATCATCAGCTGGATACGTTTCTTCCTGTACTACACCCGCAGGAACCTCATCGCCTCGCTCCACTTCAGCATCGCGTGCCGCTCTACCGGAGGATAACAAGGAAGAGATACCTACGCCCTCTTCTTGCCGTGGTGCGGATTCTTTTTTGCTGCCAAAAGCAACCTTCAGCTCCGGCTTGTCTTCCGTCTCAGCCACAGGTTCAGGAACAAATGCTTCGTTCTGTACGAACTCGTCTACCCCAGTCGCTTCAAAAGACGGCCGATCTTCCTCAGCGTTGCCTGGTTCGGACGAAGCAAATACACCTTGCCAGTTCTCCGCCTGTGATTCAACCGGGACATCGGCAACTGCCTGATTCTCCTGCTGAGGTACAGATCTCGCTGATTCGAAGTGCCATACCTCTGGTGCGTCCGGTACATCCTGTGCTGCCAACTCATTAGATGATTGAGCTGCAGGCTCTGAGACTGCTTGATCTCCACCTCTCGAGTTCGCAGGTAATACATCCACGGAAGGCTCGGACCAACCCGAAGACTCATCTTCCAGAGGCAGCAATGGTTCCGACTCAGGGTAAGAAGCTAATCGATCTGCAGTCTCTGCCATAAATGACGAGATCGGAGAAGGTTCGCTGTATTGCTCATGAGATGCCAATTCATCTCCATTCGCTGTCAGAGATGCAGGATCTTCGTTTGCATCAGGTTGTCTGTTTTCGTTAGCGTACTCCGCACTTTGCTCCTCGGACTGAAGTGGCTCGACCGAAGACGAATCCGCATATTCTTGCTGCCATTCTTCGCTATTCCTTAATGTCTCTTCCCTTGTGGACAGGTCAGCGAATTCCGGAGCACCATATGCAAGTTCTGCTGCATTCGCAAGTCTCTCTTCCTCACTCCGCTGGAGCAGGTACTCTTGTGCAAATGTGTTGGGATCGCTACCTGCCTGTGCTGCTTCATCGGAACGGTTGGATTGCTGAACATCAGGTGAATGAACAACTGTAAACTCATCTGCTGACCATACTTGTGGCTCTTCAACAGGAAAACCTTCGATACCTCGCAGCGACAATACACCTGTAATGTTCAGACTGCGATTGGATAACAGATCCACGTCAAAATTTTCGATCTCGATGGAAATATCCTCAATCGATCTGACCCGGTTCAGCGGCACTGTGATCTCCACGGGAATGAAATGTTTGAGCTCCTCTGAAGCCTCATTTTCTCCTCTGTACGCACCTGTAAGTAAAAGATGCCCTCTTAATGTGGCATGATCATCCTGCCCTATGACTTGAATGCGTGGGTATAGTTCAATCTCCTCCAATTCCTCAATCGCAGGAACTCCCTCAGACAAATGAACGCGCTCATAAATATCGAACCGCAAACCATAAGGTTGATTCAACAAAGGTGGCGTCCTCCTTTCGGCATATGTTCACCATGATCCTTCTCATGGGACTGATCCATGGTCCAAATCCTTCGTTACCCCATCTATATGCCTTGAATGAGGGGAGCATGCCACCTTTTGAAAAACCTTGCTATATAAAGCGAAATAGAGAATGTTGCACCTAATCACTTCGATGACAGAATAACCTTCCGATCACTGTTATCCCCGTTCTCGTGTAACTATTAAAGTTCGCTTTATATCATTTATTAATACCCCCTTTCACGCTCTGCCAATTGTGTGAAGTCGGATGGCCAAGGGTCGTTCACTTCAATCATCGCTCCGGTTAAAGGATGACTAAACTTAAGCATCTCTCCATGAAGTGCTTGTCGCCCAATGGCATCCGCTCTACCACCATACAACGAATCACCAATGAGCGGGTGTCCCGCGTAACTCAGGTGTACACGAATTTGGTGTGTTCGTCCTGTATCCAGCTTTAATCGTACAAGGGTTGCTCTTTCCCACACTTCGACGGTCTCCACATGAGTAACAGCTTCCTGTCCACCTTCCGAGACACGTCTGCGCTGCTTGTGATGTCTATCCTTGCCAATCGGAGCATCAATTTTGTGGAGTTCAAGGGGAATTTGTCCACCTGCAATAGCTACATAATGGCGACCAATCTCTTTACGACGCATCGCTTCATCCAGTTTGGCGAGGGCAAAAGCATTTTTGGCATATAGGACAGGTCCCGTTGTATCCTCATCCAGTCGATGAACATGGCGTACGCTCGCCTGTATTCCGTTCATTTCATAATAAGAGGCAACCACATGATCCAGCGTGATCGCCTGATCGGTACGGCTTCCATCTGGATGCAGTTTCATGCCTGCAGGTTTGTGCATAACCAGACAGAAATCATCCTCATATAATACATCCACATCAGCCCAGCGTGGCTCAACATCGATTGGCTGGGACGCAAAAAGGGCCAGCCGAAGCCGGTCCCCTGCAAGTTGTATTCCTTGGTTTGCTTTCAGCTGACGGAGCAGTTTCTCCGGAAACTGAAGCTCAGACAATAACCATTGCTCTGCGGCCATCGGTTTGTCCGAGCTGCCTGTTACGGCTTTCCCTGGCATCAGCTCAAGCCATTCCCCGCGGCGTTTCCAACTTTTGATGGTCATAGCGATTGAAGAGCTTTACGATTCGCCTCAATCGTATCGTCAATATCCTGCTCCGTGTGCACACCAGAGACAAACATACCTTCGTATTGCGAAGGCGCAACACTCACACCTTGATCAATCATGGCCGCAAAATAACGACGGAATTGATCCAGATTGCTTTCTTTGGCAATATCATAATTGGTTACTGGAACGGCACTGAAGAATGGACAAACCATGGAACCCACACGGTTAATGGTTATCGCAATACCCGTCTCAGCTGCATTTTTCTCGAATCCGGCTTGCAGACGTGCAGACAATGTCTCCAGACGGTCATAGACCTCTGGTGTTAACAATTTGAGCGTTGTATACCCTGCTGCCATAGCCAGCGGATTCCCGCTCAATGTACCTGCCTGATAGATCGGTCCTGTTGGAGCAATCTGTTCCATCAGATCCCGACGGCCACCATAAGCACCGACCGGGAGTCCGCCACCGATAACTTTACCCAGACAAGTCAGGTCAGGTGTAACCCCATATCGTCCCTGAGCACAGTTCAACCCTACGCGGAAACCGGTCATGACTTCGTCAAAAATAAGCAGGCTGCCATATTGGGTAGTCAAACTCCGCAGGCCTTCAAGGAAACCGGAAGCCGGAGGAACAACTCCCATGTTACCTGCCACAGGCTCCACAATAACAGCGGCCAGTTCTTCACCATAACGTTCAAAAGCAAGTCTCACGGACTCCAGATCGTTATAAGGCACCGTAATGGTATTCACAGCTACGCCTTCAGGCACGCCTGGACTATCTGGCAGACCCAGCGTTGCAACACCTGAGCCAGCCTTGATCAGCAAGCTGTCTGCATGTCCATGATATGATCCTTCAAACTTCAGAATTTTACTGCGTCCGGTTACCCCGCGTGCCAGTCGAATGGCACTCATCGTTGCTTCCGTGCCAGAATTAACCATCCGCACGATATCGATAGAAGGTACACGCTCACAGACCAGTTTTGCCATCTCGGTCTCCAGCAAGGTAGGTGCACCAAAGCTTGTTCCTTTGAGGGCTGTCTCACGCAAAGCTTCTACAACGTCAGGGTGTGCATGTCCCATAATGAGTGGGCCCCACGATCCTACATAGTCAATAAAAACATTGCCATCAATATCGTAGATTTTGGACCCTTCACCGCGTTCTGCATAGATCGGAGTAAGTCCCACCGATTTGAATGCGCGTACAGGGCTGTTCACACCCCCGGGTATGTACTGCTTCGCTTCCTCAAACGCGCTGCGTGAGCGCTCATCATTGCGACGATTACCTTGTTGTGCAGTCATGAATATCCTCCTTAATGTAATGTATTTTATTTCTCAGCCAACCAGCGTGAAGCGTCTTTTCCGTAATAGGTAATGATCATATCTGCACCTGCACGTTTCATGCTGAGCAGGATTTCCATGGCAACTTTTTTCTCATCGATCCAGCCTTGAATCGCCGCCGCCTTCACCATGGCATACTCGCCACTTACATTATAGGCAACAAGCGGAAGATCAAATTGATCCTTAATCGTACGCATGACATCAAGATAGGAAAGGGATGGTTTTACCATCAACATGTCCGCTCCTTCGAGCACATCCGTCTCTGCTTCACGCAAGGCTTCACGCGCGTTCGCCGGGTCCATCTGATATGACTTGCGGTCTCCGAATTGTGGTGTGGAATCCGCAGCTTCACGGAATGGACCATAGAATGCAGATGCATATTTAACAGAGTAAGACATAATCGGAATATGACTGAATCCATTCTCATCCAGCCCCGCGCGGATCGCTTGCACAAATCCATCCATCATGTTGGATGGTGCAATAATGTCCGCTCCTGCTTTGGCTTGAGACACTGCCGTTTTCACGAGCAGATCAAGTGATTCGTCATTTAACACATCTCCGCAGATGTGACCGTCAATCTCCACGGTGTGTACCATACCGCAGTGACCGTGATCCGTGAATTCACACAGACAAGTATCCGCAACAACCAGTAGTTCTGGATACCAGGATTTGATCAATCTCGTCGCTTCCTGCACAATGCCATCTTCAGCGAAGCCAGATGAACCCACACTGTCCTTCGTCTCGGGAATACCAAACAATAACACGGCTGGAATTCCCAGCTCGGCAATTTCCGTTACTTCCTCCTGAAGACGATCCAGCGAGAAGCGGAATACGCCAGGCATGGATTTAATTTCAGATTTCACATTTTCTCCATACGTCACATAGATCGGTTGAATAAAGTCGTCCACAGTTAGATGGGTCTCTCTGACCATATTGCGAATACCTGTGGATTGACGTAAACGGCGATGCCGTACAATTGGAAAACTCATACGAGTAAAACCTCCCTGAAAGTTAAATAGAGCAAAAAGGGAAGCGCGCTGGTATCCTATCGAATTCAGCACGCTTCATATGTTGACATGATTACATGTGTATTAATTTCGAAGAGCGCCTTCTTTGGTGCCTGTCCGTTTCCAGTCGCATAGCACTGTGATCAAGCTATCCATCGTTGCTTCCTCTGCCATCAGTGTAACCTTCAGTCCAGCGGCTTCTGCCGTCTTCGCTGTAACAGGCCCGATACATGCAACCTCCACATCTTTCAATAACGGCAGTGGATCTAGCAACCCCATACGTTTCAACATACTCATGAAATTGGTAACCGTCGATGAACTTGTAAAGGTCACCGCATGAATACCACCTTCTTCAAGTAGCTTGAGTAGTTCGTCATCATCCTCACCAGCGAGGATCGTATCGTAGGTGATGGCTTCGGTGACCTGAATTCCTCGTTCTCTCAACTGGTCACGTAACCATGTACGTGCAAGATCACCGTGCGGAAGCAATACTCTCTGGCCTTCCTTCAGCTCACTTTCAAAAGCCTCAAGCATGCCTTCGGCCTGGAAAGGACCTTTGACAACCTCTGCAACGATGCCATGTTTGCGCAAAGCATCTGCTGTGGAAGGTCCTACGGCAGCAATTCTCGCTTGATGAATCGAGCGAATATCCTTGCCTTCCTGTTCCAGATGGCGGAAGAAAAACTCCACGCCGTTCACACTTGTGAAAAACACCCAGTCATAGGTATTTAAAGCACTGAAGGCGTCTTTGACACTTTGCTTGGCAGATTCACTGGACGGCATGACCGTCTCAATGACTGGAAACTCATACGGTTCGCCGCCGAGTTCCTCAATGCGATTCACCAGTTCACTCGCCTGACTGCGAGCACGGGTTACCAGAATTCGTTTGCCAAACAGCGGCAGCGCTTCTGCCCATTTCAACTGTTCCCGCTGATTGACGACATCTCCCACCACAATAACAGCTGGTGGTTGGAAATTAGCTTCGATCACTTTCGCTTCTATATCCTCAAGGGTACCTGTAAGGGTATCCTGTTCCGCTCGTGTTCCCCAACGAATTAGAGCTACCGGTGTTTGCGCTGGACGACCATGACGAATCAATTGTTCGCTGATATATCCAATTTTGGCAACCCCCATCATAAATACAAGTGTGCCCGTTGCATTCGTCACTTTATCCCAATGGATACTGCGATCAAGCTTGTCCGGACTCTCGTGCCCCGTAATAATAGAGATGGAAGATGCATAGTCACGGTGAGTCACAGGAATTCCGGCATACGCAGGTACACTTATTGCAGCGGTAACCCCAGGTACAATCTCAAACGGAATTCCGTTTTTGTGCAGCAAACCCGCCTCTTCGCCCACGCGTCCAAAGATAGTTGGATCGCCGCCCTTAAGCCGAACCACAACCTTGCCTTCAAGAGCCAGATCAACCAACAGTTGATTGATCTCTTCCTGTTTCATCGTATGCCGATCCGGGCGCTTGCCCACGTAAATCTTGACTGCGCCGGGTTTCATTTGTTTCAACAATCTCGGACTTGCCAAACGATCATAGACTACAGCATCGGCTTTCCCGATGGATTCCCACCCTTTTACCGTAATCAGCTTTGCATCCCCAGGACCTGCCCCTACCAAAAAGACCTTTCCCACCATGTCTTCATCCCCTAACTTCTGCCAGTATCTGCTCTGCTCCCCGTTCGATCAATCTCCACGCCACTTCTTCACCCAGACGAACCGGGTCCTTGCCGATCATGGCTTCCTTAAGAATCAGTCCACCATCCGGCGTGCCGACCATACCTGTTAATTGTAACGTGTTTTCACCATTCAGGGAATCTGCATCTTGCTGAGGCACCCACACCGCATGAGCACCGATCGGAACCTGACAGCCCCCATTTAATACACTGAGAAAACGGCGTTCCGCCTGTACAGGAAATGCTGTCTCGGGATCGTTATACAGCTGTAGCAAGTGCAATAGTTCCTCATCGTCTTCACGACATTCGATACCAAGCGCGCCTTGACCCACTGCCGGAAGGCAAGCTGTTTCCGTCAGGTACTCTGTGATTCGGTCTTCCCAGCCCATACGGTACAATCCTGCAGCTGCCAGAATAATCGCATCGAATCCTTCGGTCTCCAGCTTCCGCAGACGGGAATCAATATTGCCGCGAATCGATTCCAATTGCAAATCTGGACGATAGGCCTTTAATTGACTCGACCGGCGCAGACTGCTTGTTCCGACTCTAGCTCCTTCTGGCAGTTGATCCAGAGTAAGTCCACCATTGGAGATCAGCGCATCCCGTGGATCTGCACGACGAGGAATAGCACCATTGATTAATCCTTCGGGTAACTCGGATGGCATATCCTTCATACTATGCACAGCCATATCAATGGTACGATCAAGCATCGCTTGTTCAATCTCTTTGACAAACAAACCTTTGCCGCCCACTTTTGACAACGTTACATCCAGAATGAGATCTCCCTTGGTAACAATCTTATGTACTTCAAAGTCAAAAGCTAATCCTTCCCGCTCACAAATATCGCGTAAATCCTGAATGACATGACCTGTCTGGGTTAGCGCAAGCGCGCTCTGTCTACTTCCAACTTTAATTGTACGCATATCTACACTTCCTCCTGATTACGGGATATCCAATCCCCGATTTCTTCTTCGGTCCACCACCGAAAATGGCCTGTACGAATATCTTCTAATATGTGCATTTCAGTTAATTGCCGAAGCAACGTACTTCTGAGACTTGAAGAAGATACGCGTGACTTCACCTCAGTCCTCATCTGGTGCAAAAACTCAAGGTACGTCTCATACTCATCACCGAACTGTCGTTCGAGTGTGGCACGTATCTCCGCAGCTGCTGCCGGTCCCGCTCCTGCTGTGGATATTGCTATGCTTAATCTCCCACGCCTTACCACGCTTGGCGTAATAAAGCTGCTGTGCTCCGAAGACATCGCGTTATTGACCAGTATGCCCGCAGCCTCCGCATCCCGAACCACAGTTGAATTGACCTCTGAATGGTCAGTCGCTGCATATACGAGAAAGGCCCCCCGCAAATCTCCATTGCGGTAGGACCGGTCTATCCATTGAATTCGGGATTCATGATGCAGTTGTTTTAATACGGGAGTAAGCTCCGGACTAATGACCGTAATTTGTGCCTCAGCATGCAGTAATCCCTTAATTTTACGTTCGGCAACACGTCCACCACCAACCACGCAGCATTTCTTGCCTGAAGTATTCACAAATATCGGCGTGTAACGGTCCATCCCCTTCACTCTCCCGTCCAACGATGAAACGCTGAATACGCATTGGATAAAAAACTTATAATGACAAATCCGTACCCGATCAGTGTCCATCTTGCCATGATAATTGTAGAGAACTGTTTCCTTCTCTTGGATACGAAGTACCCCACATAGATGGCTATAGCAAGACCTGTCGCAATAACTTTGAGATCCAAGAGTAGAATCCAGCGTCTTTCCGCCACAATGGATAATACGGCAAGCATCACAGAAACGCCAAGGAGCGGTGTACCTATGAAATTAGCACCATCCATATACTTACCGATCACTTCCAGGCTTGGCATCCGTCGCATCGTATCATTCCACTTTTTTTTCTTCAACTTACGGTGCAGGAACAGATATAACATGGCAAATACCGTAGCAACGGTTAACGCCGCAAAACCAAGATTCGCCAAGGTAATATGCATAATGAGTAATCCATGTACCGTTTGCCAGTTATGCAGTGATATCTCTCCGGCCGTAAACCACAGTCGGTTTAATACCGTAACGGAAAAACCTACAACATTCAGCAACAAAATCACAAATTCGGAACGCTGGATGCGAGTCATGACGAGAGACATCAGCACAATACTGAATGAAAATATAAACAAAAAATCAAAGGTGGTATAGATGGGGAAATGGCCTTCAGTCCACATGCGCAATATGACATGCGTTACCTGCAATCCCCAAACAACGACAAGAAACCCTGTGCCTGTCCGCTTCGCCCCCGCATTGCGTCGAATGCAGTCCGAGAAATAGAACAGTAGGCTCAGGGCATACATATAGATTAGAGCTTCATAAACTTGTTCAGCAAGGGTCAAGCTACCCACCCGCCTTATACGCCTGCCGGAGCATAAGCCGGCACGGGGTCTTGCCGGTTTTCGTTAAGGTGAGCGGCCGGTTTCGCCAGAGCTGTGGCATCACTCTGACTCACTTTTTCAGCGGCCATCTCTACTGCATCTTCCAGAGCGAAAATCTGAGTAAACATGCGCAGAGCTTCATCACCTTGCTTCGTGCCTGCCATTTCCTTAATCCGATTAATCGGATCTGTCGTCATTTGGTTCACAATACTCTTGGTCAAACGACGAATGACTTTACGTTGATGTTCATCGAGCTCAGGCAGTTTATTAAACAGGCTATCCATCGTTTCTTCATGAATGGAGACACCTTTTTCCTGCAAAGCGCGAATAACGGGACGAACACCTAACGTTTTGAGCCAATGGTAATAATCCTCCATCTCAAGCTCAATCATTCTCTCAATCTTGGCAGCTTCCACCTTACGCATCTCCAGGTTGCTCTCCACGATTCCTTCCAGATCATCAATGTCATAGAGAAATACGTTGGATAATTCACCAATCGCCGGATCAATATCGCGTGGAACCGCAATATCAATCAGGAACAATGGACGAGATTGACGACGCTTCATGCTCTCTCGTACCACTGCTGCATCCATGACATAACGTTCAGCTCCAGTGGAACTAATCACAATATCAACTTCATTAAGTCGATCTAATGCCTGTTCCATCGTACAAGGTGTCCCCCGGAACTTGGCTGCCAATTCTTCAGCTCTTGCGAGCGTACGATTCGCCACGATGACCTCGGATGCCCCGTTGGCATAGAGATGTTTCACGGTTAGTTCACTCATCTTGCCCGCACCCAAAATGAGCACCTTCTTGTCTGTGAACATGCCAAAGATCCTCTTACCGAGTTCAACAGCAGCATAACTGACAGATACGGCGCTCTCCCCGATGGAAGTCTCCGAATGTGCCCGTTTGCCCAGCGTAACTGCCTGTTTGAACAGCATATTAAACCAGGTACCTGTTGATTTCTCTTCTTGCGCTTTAAGAAAAGCCTGTTTCACCTGTCCAAGAATCTGAGTCTCACCAATGACCATGGAATCTAGTCCGCAGATGACGCGGAACAAATGGCGCATGGCTTGATCATCTTCATATATATATAAGTGTTGCGTAAATTCTTCCCGTGGTACGTTAAACCATTGTTCCATGAATGTTCGAATAAAATAACCACACATGTGAAGACGGTCCACCACAACATACAACTCGGTACGGTTACATGTGGTTACGATTACACCTTCCAATACACTCTTGGTCAGCTTGAGCTGCTGCAGCGCTTCAGACAAATCCTTTTCTGCAAATGTGAATCGTTCCCTAACCTCTACAGGCGCCGTGCGATAATTCAAACCAACGACAACGATGTGCATTGCAAGTTCACCTGCCTAATAAATTTCCAATCAAAGTGCTTACTGCATATGTCTATCCATTTATGATTGACAAGGTTAATTATATCACACATCATAGCCGTGACCGGGTCATTTTTATGAAATGTTTATGAAATCACCATGTTCATCATCATATGCACTGTCATTTATTGTAGTGTCTCACCAAAGTTCACCGTTATGCGTTAAAAAGTGTCGATTATGAATATTCATAACGATACGCATATTAAAACAAATAGCCATGGAATTATTCCATGACTATTAGAGTTTGGGAGGTTATGTGTCCATCCCGATATGTGAACATTGTGTATGCAATATACTTTTTATTTAAACCCGTTCAGTCTGGTTGTTCATGTCTGGTGTTTCAACTTGCAATTCGCCCAAACCACGTACCAACTTCTTTGCATACGTTTTTTCAGGCTTTAATACGGATACCAGGTAGTCAATAGCAAGCTGTGGATCTACAGTCTCCCCACATGTGTAACAATCAATCGCTGCAAAACCTCTCTCAGGATACGTATGAATGGAGAGATGGCTCTCAGACAATAGTACAAGTACGGTCGCTCCCTGTGGATCAAACTGCTTGGACTGTACGGACATCACTGTCGCGCCACATGCCTCCGCTGCTTCAACCATTTGGGCTTCCAGATACTCTGCATTGTTCAGTAGATTAAAGTCGACACCCCAAGTATCAACAGCAACGTGTCTTCCGAAAGTTGAATATTCCATCCTTCGGTTCCCCCTTCCTAGGAATAAAATGTTTGAAAAATTTCATCCGCTAGGACCTACGTCATTCACTTCCCGAGGGAAAAATCTCTCGCAACATATAATGTCCTGAGTGAATCCTGGTTCCTATATTGTTTTCAACGAGATTAAAAATAACATTGAATCAGAGTGAAATCAACCCTTTTCCAGAATATTGTAAAATAAATATTTCCAATTCGGAATATTCGATCTCACATCAAAAAATCCCCCTGAAACCTCCACATTGGCGAGTGCCACTGCACGGAAGATACAAGGGAATTCATTATATACATATACGTTTATAAACATACAATTTAAAGCTAATAAGCTTCAAGCTCAAACAACCGTTTTTGATGACGAGCAAGGGTCTCATCAATCTGATGGAGCTGATCAGCAGTCGCATCTTTTCTAGTGTCCAGTAGTGAATCGATCTCGGCATACACACGGTTGATTTCGCGTTCTACATCTCTGGCCTGGAACAGATGTTGCAATTCAAGCAACGTATTTTTGTATTCATAGATCACTCGGGTGTTCTCCCCGGTCTTCTCCACAATTTTGCGGACAGTGCCTTGAGCATAAACATACGTCATGGTGAACCCTTTATAGATCCGATGAACGACCCCGTCACCCTTAAAAGTCACAAAGAGCTTCCGGACAACGTTGGTCAGATGCAGATTCACCAGGCGGCAAGATAACTCACAGATATAAAACCCTTCTATGCGGTCAAAAGGGAAATGCACTTCTTCTCCACTTACATCCCCCAGCACAACCTCCTGACAACCATTGTCCAACACCTTAACCCGGTGATGAAGCCTGCCGTCTTCTGTCATGCGCAAAAACTGATGCATCTGGGGTTCTGACAATTTCATAGTGGCCTTAACGTATTCTGTGGCTAACCGCTGAGCCATACAAATCCCTCAATTCTTTCCCGATTGTTTTGTCTTCCTGCACATGTAGCAGTCATCTCAAAATTCTTCAGGCCGGCATGGCCGGTAATTTTGGTACTGTTGGCAATATGCACCTATGCTCATTATACACTACCCTAACGTTATTTTTCTCCAGACCCAGATGATGAATTGTCACGAAATCCCTTAAAAAACCGGATTAATCTGGATCTCATCAAAGATTCACTTAGCATGCTCACTTTTCTGCACTAAAACGGTATACTATCTCGGTTATCCGTTAATTTCGTTGCTTTCTTCCTCATCAGAAGCACCCTCTGCATCCAGCACTGGTGCATACTTATCTATGCGGGCATGGCGGGTAATGATGTCCCATAACTCTTCTTTCCCCAATCCCTCTTCAGATGAAAAAGGTACAAACAAATCCCCTGAACGAAGACCCAGTGATTCCTTAATGACTTTGATATATTTGGCTCTGCGTGTTTTTGGAATCTTGTCCATCTTGGTTGCTACGACAACCAAAGGCAGTCCATTATGACGAAGCCATTCGTTCATCATCTTGTCCTCCTTGGACGGTTCATGTCTCATATCCACCATCTGCATAACCAATTTCAATTCCTCGCGTCCCAACAAATATTTCTCCATCATTTTGCCCCAGGCAAAACGCTGCTCTTTGGAAACTTTGGCGTAACCATATCCCGGGAAATCGACGAAGTAGAGATCCTGATTAATTTTATAATAGTTGAGTTGCTGTGTCTTACCCGGTGTTGAGCTAGTCCGAGCCAAATTTTTACGATTGATCAAACGGTTGATCAAGGAAGATTTCCCCACATTGGAGCGTCCCGCCAAAGCAATCTCTGGCAGACCGTCCTCGGGGTATTGTTCAGGCCGAACGGCACTGATAATAAATTCAGATTGATTTACTTTCATATTGTATCTTTCCTCTCTTGAAAACCTGTGCTATGCATCACCTGTTGAAGGTATTATGCCATGGATTGTTCTATCATACCAAAAAAACCGTTCCAGCGGACGCCGAAGCCTCCGCAGAACGGTCTAATCTTCATACGAACCTTTCGGATACGTGGATTACAGGTGAATTCCTGTCTGCTCAACAAGTGCATGCTGCAATACCTGATCCATATGGGCTACAGGGACAAACTCCACATCTTCCTTGATGCTGTCTGGAATGTCACGCAGGTCCCGTTCGTTATCCTTAGGCAATAATATTTTTTTATAGCCGGCACGATGGGCCGCCAGTGATTTCTCTTTCAGACCACCAATCGGCAGTACACGTCCACGCAGTGTTATTTCACCAGTCATCGCGATATCCTTGGACACATGTTTGTTCGTCAAGGCTGAGATTAACGCTGTTGCCATCGTAATCCCGGCAGATGGACCATCCTTCGGAATCGCTCCTTCCGGAACGTGGATATGGATATCGTTCTTCTCATGGAAGTCAGGCGAAATTCCAAGCTGTGTAGCTTTGGAACGGGTGTAACTGAATGCGGCTTGTGCCGATTCCTTCATGACATCCCCCAGTTTACCTGTGAGAGTCAATTTACCTGTTCCAGGCACAACAGTCACTTCAATAATAAGGGTATCTCCACCCACTTCAGTCCACGCCAGACCCGTTACGGTACCAATCTGATCTTCCAGTTCGGCCATACCATAACGGAACTTGCCAGGTCCAAGGTAGTCTTTGATCTCATCGGATGAGATGTTAATCTGACCTTCCACACCCGATACGATGTTCTTGGCAGCTTTCCGGCATAACGAAGCCATCTGCTGTTCCAGATTACGCACACCTGACTCCCGTGTATATTCACGAATTACACGCAACAACGCGTCATCCGGGATTTCCAATTGCTCTTCTTCCAGACCATGGTCCTGCTTCTGTTTGGGCAACAAATAGTTTTTCGCAATTTGTTGCTTCTCCAGCTCCGTATAACCAGGGATGTTGAGCATTTCCATCCGATCCAGCAATGGACGCGGAATATTGTGTACCGTGTTGGCAGTTGTTATAAACATAACGTTGGATAAGTCAAACGGCAATTCGACAAAATGATCACTAAACGTATTATTTTGTTCCGGATCAAGTACCTCAAGTAACGCTGCGGAAGGATCTCCGCGGAAGTCTGAAGCCATCTTATCAATCTCGTCCAGCAGGAATACCGGATTGAGTGAACCTGCCGTTTTCATCCCTTGGATGATACGCCCAGGCATAGCCCCTACATAGGTTCGTCGGTGACCACGAATCTCGGCTTCATCCCGCACGCCGCCAAGAGATATTCTTACAAACTCCCGACCTAGCGATCTCGCGATCGAACGAGCAAGTGATGTTTTACCGACCCCTGGAGGTCCAACCAGACAGAGAATTGGCCCTTTGAGCTTCTTGACGAGCTTCTGGACAGCCAGATATTCAAGCACACGCTCTTTGGGTTTTTCCAATCCGTAATGATCTGCATTGAGCACATCTTCGGCTTTTTGGATATCCAGATCATCCGCTGTCATCTGACTCCAAGGAAGGCCAAGCAGCCAATCCACGTAGTTGCGAATAACTCCGCCCTCGGCTGAACTTGCAGGCATTTTCTCCAGTCGATCAATTTCTTTCTCGACCTTTTCTTTCACCTTGTCCGGCAAGCCGAGTTCTTCCATCTGAGTGCGAAGTTCCTCGACCTCACCCGCACGGCCTTCTTTTTCACCCAGTTCTTTCTGGATCGCTTTCATCTGCTCGCGCAAATAATATTCCTTCTGCGTTTTCTCCATCTGTTTCTTCACACGTTGGCTGATCTTGCGTTCAAGCTCCAGCACTTCGCGCTCATTGTTCAGGATATCCAGCAATTTCTCCAGACGTTCCCGAACGTCGATGGTCTCCAGAATTTCCTGTTTATCCTTGATCTTCAAGGACAGGTGACTCGTGATGACATCGGCCAGACGCCCTGGTTCTTCGATGTCAGACACCGCTGCGAGTGTCTCTGGTGTCACTTTTTTGGACAGATTAATATAATTCTCGAACTGGTTCAGAACGGTACGCATCAAGGCATCCGTCTCCGGATGGGTATTCTCCTCTTCAGGCAGCTCTTTAGCCAGTACTTCATAATATTCCTCATTGTCCGTATATTCAATAATTTCAGCCCGTTCCAAGCCTTCAACGAGTACACGAATCGTACCGTTCGGAAGCTTCAGCATCTGTCTGACCTTGGCCACGGTTCCGATTCTGAAAATGTCCTCTTGTGTTGGTTCTTCAATATTTACTTCGGCTTGGGAACATAGGAGAATCAGATGTTCTTCTACCATCGCTTTTTCTAAAGCCTTGACCGATTTCTCCCGGCCCACATCGAGATGCAGTACCATACTCGGGTAGACGAGAAGTCCTCTTAAAGGCAGTAAAGGAAAACGACGACCTTTCGCTTTGCTCGGTCCCATCGCTTTCGCACCTCCAATGGCTCTCAGGTTGTAGTCATTCATTATTCTATCAAATGTTCACATAAAAAACCAATGAAGGGAAGCGCTTAGCAGCTTCCCGAATCTGTAACCTGTCCTGGACGAGGCACGTCCGCACGCAAATAGGAAGCGGATGCCGGTGGAAAAATCTCCGGTGCAGGTGCAACTGTCTCCTCTGCAAGCTTCGTTTGTTCCATTTGTTGTGATTCCGGAACCCAGGCGAACACTTCACGGAATACGTCCTGTACCGTATCTACCGGGATAACGCGCAAGCCATCCAGATTCTCAAAAATGGACTGCCAGTTCTCCGCGGGAATAATAACGGTCTTCGCTCCAGCCTGAAAGGCAGCCTCCACCTTGGCTAGCACGCCACCGATAGGCTTAACCCGACCATGAATACTGATCTCGCCAGTCATCGCTGTCTCATGATCCACAGGACGCCTCTGAATGGCTGATGTAATGGCAGTCGCCATGGCGATCCCGGCGGATGGACCATCAATAGGCGTCCCACCTGGGAAATTCACGTGTAAATCGTAATCATTCGGACGAATACCCATGGCTTTTAATACGGTTAACACATTTTCAACCGAGCCTTTGGCCATACTTTTTCGCCGGAGTGTACGCGAACCGCCTCCAATCTCTTCTTCATCCACAACGCCTGTAATGTTGATTCGGCCTTGATCTTTAAGAGCCGGAACAGCAGATACTTCGATCTCCAAAATGGTTCCCATATTCGGTCCGTATACCGCCAAGCCGTTAACAAAACCCACCTGCGGCTGTGTCGGGACCTTCCGATCAGGCCGTGGCTGAATCTGACTGCTACCCGCCACCCACTCCACATCAGACGCCTGAAGCGTCTCACGCTTCTCTGTCAGCGCAAGTCCAGCAGCCAGCTGGATGATATTGACCGCTTCACGTCCATTGGTTGCATATCGCTTGACCACATCAACGGCATCCGGACATGGACTGAACCCTATTTTCTGAACAGCATCCTCTGCAATTCGCCCAATCTCCTCAGGCAACAAAGGTCGGAAATAAACTTCCATGCAGCGGGAACGCAGAGCTGGTGGCAGTTCATGAGGCGAACGTGTCGTTGCTCCAACAAGGCGGAAATCGGCCGGCAGGCCATTTTGAAAAATATCGTGGATATAAGCAGGAGTATGCGTGTCTTCCGAGTTATAGTACGCACTCTCCAAAAACACCTTGCGATCCTCCAATACTTTCAACAGCTTATTCATCTGAATCGAATGTAATTCACCAATTTCATCAATAAAAAGCATTCCCCCATGCGCTTTCGTCACAGCGCCCGGTTTTGGTTGGGGAATACCAGCAACGCCCATAGCTCCTGCTCCCTGATATATCGGATCATGAACCGAACCAATTAAGGGGTCCGCAATACCACGTTCATCAAAACGGGCTGTTGTTGCATCCAACTCCGTGAATTTCGCGTCTGGCTTGAAAGGCGATGTTGGATTCTTCTTAGCCTCTTCCAAAACGACCCTTGCCGCAGCTGTCTTCCCGACTCCGGGAGGGCCATAAATGATAACATGTTGCGGATTAGCACTGCACAAAGCAGCTTTAAGGGCACGCAGCCCGTCTTTTTGCCCAACAATATCGTTAATGGTAGCTGGACGCGTCTTCTCCGACAACGGCTTGGTGAGTGAGATCGAACGCAGCTTGCGCAGCTTCTCCAGTTCCTTGCGAGATTCACGCTCAACGGCACTGCGGTTTGTTTTCTGACCACGCAGCAGGTTCCAGAAATACAAACCAATCACCACTCCAAAAAATAACTGAATCAACATGATGACCATACCAAATTCCATGTCTTCACATCCTCCTATTTTGTCGCTATTCTCATATGAGATCATGCTAATACTTGGTAGTATAGCCTTTTCAACGCGACGTAAACGGGCGATGCGGAATTTGTATGCGAGAAAATAAAAAGCCCGCCATCGCTGGCGAGCTTTTGTTGTAACAAGATATGAATCAATCAGTGCGAACGACCAGGAATAACACCTGTCTCTTCGTAGGCTTCGACGATTTTGTCGATCTCTTTTTTTAATTCCTCAACCATGATTTCTTCAGGCACTTTACGAATCATCTTACCATGACGGAACAAGAGACCTTCTCCACGAGCACCGGCAATTCCGATATCCGCTTCTTTGGCCTCACCTGGACCATTAACCGCACAACCCAACACCGATACTTTAATCGGCACCTTCAGTTTGGAGATATACTCTTCCACTTCGTTGGCAATGGAGAACAGGTCGATATCCAAACGTCCACACGTTGGGCAGGAGATCAATGTAGCTGCATTTGTGATGAGTCCAAATGTTTTGAGAAGATCACGAGCGACCTTAATTTCTTCTACCGGGTCCGCACTCAGTGAGATCCGCATCGTAGAACCAATACCCATGGACAATAAGGCTCCCATACCTGCGGAGCTTTTGATCGTACCGGAGAACAATGTACCCGCTTCGGTAATCCCGAGATGCAACGGATACGGAATGATTTGAGCTGCTTTGGTATACGCCTCAATTGCCATCGGCACATCTGATGCTTTGAGAGACACGATGATATCATGGAAATCAAGCTCTTCCAAAATACCAATGTGATACAATGCACTTTCTACCATAGCATCTGCCGTAGGATACCCATACTTCTCAAGGAGATGGTTTTCCAAAGAACCCGCATTTACTCCAATCCGAATCGGAATGCCGCGGTCTTTACAAGCCTTAACCACTTCTTCCACTTTTGCACGTTTACCGATGTTACCTGGATTAATCCGAACTTTATCGATGCCGTTCTCAATCGCAAGTAAAGCCAGCTTATAGTTGAAATGAATGTCCGCTACGAGCGGTATATTAATGCGTTTTTTGATTTCCTTGATGGCTGCGGCAGCTTCCTCATTATTCACCGTTACACGTACCACTTGACAGCCCGCTTCTTCCAGTCGCAGAATCTCTGCAACCGTTGCTTCAACGTCTGCCGTTTTGGTTGTACACATACTTTGGATAATGACTTCGTTACTGCCACCTATCGTTACGTTTCCCACTTTCACGGGACGTGTATCCTGTCTTAAATACATGAGTGATTTCTCTCCCCACAACGTCAAAGCTCCACCCTGACAGAGACAAGAATTCGCCTTCTGCCAAAGTGGAGAACTGACAAGTCTATATTTCAGAGTTCAACGGGATTCAGGCCTTTTATTAGGCGCTCTCTTCCTGCTTATCGTCCTTCGATTGGCTTAGTTCAGGCACGACTCTTTTCTCAACAACTTCTTCGGTAATGACACAGTTCGTAACATCTTCACGTGAGGGCACTTCATACATGATTTCCAGCATGATACCTTCAATGATGGCACGCAATCCACGTGCACCTGTGTTACGTTTAATTGCTTCTTTTGCAATCGCAAGCAATGCAGCTGGTTCAAAGACCAGATTCACATTATCCAGCTCAAGCAGTTTTTGGTACTGTTTGGTAAGCGCGTTTTTTGGTTCGGAAAGGATCCGTACCAGCGTATCTTCATCCAGCGGCTCCAAAGTGGAGATGACTGGCAGACGGCCTACAAATTCCGGAATCAGACCAAATTTCAGCAAATCTTCCGGCAATACCATACCCAGGTATTCACCTGGTTTCAGATCTTTTTGCTCAGAAACGGTATTAAAGCCAATGACTTTTTTACCGATCCGGCGTTTGATCATTTGCTCCAGACCATCAAAGGCACCGCCGCAAATGAACAGGATGTTTGTTGTATCGATCTGAATGAATTCTTGATGAGGGTGTTTACGACCACCTTGTGGTGGTACAGAAGCCACAGTTCCTTCAAGAATTTTCAAGAGAGCCTGTTGCACACCTTCGCCCGATACATCACGAGTAATGGATGGGTTTTCGGATTTACGCGCTACTTTATCAATCTCATCGATATAAATAATGCCACGCTCTGCTTTTTCCACATCATAATCAGCAGCTTGAATCAGTTTGAGCAGGATGTTCTCTACATCCTCACCCACATAACCCGCTTCTGTTAATGACGTAGCATCCGCAATAGCAAAAGGAACATTCAAAATTTTTGCCATCGTTTGCGCAAGCAACGTTTTACCAGAACCTGTTGGCCCTAACAGCAAAATGTTACTCTTTGACAATTCAACGTCTTCAATTTTGCTTTGTGTGTTGATCCGTTTGTAGTGATTATACACCGCAACAGACAATGATTTTTTCGCTTGTTCCTGTCCAATAACATATTGGTCCAGAATATTACGAATTTCTTTTGGTTTCGGAATATCTTTCAGGTCTACTTCTTCATCATGACCAAGTTCTTCCTCAACGATTTCGGTGCAAAGTTCGATACATTCATCACAGATGTACACGCCTGGTCCAGCGACCAACTTGCGTACCTGCTCCTGAGATTTACCGCAAAAAGAGCATTTCAATTGCCCTTTCTCATCGTTAAATTTAAACATGAAACCACCCCTTTAGGAATTGATCGGTCTACTGAGCACCTGGTCAATAATGCCGTACGTCTTAGCTTCTTCAGCGCTCATGAAGAAGTCACGGTCGGTATCCCGCTCAATTTTCTCAAGAGGCTGACCCGTACGATCGACGTATATTTGATTCAGTTTCTGACGTGTTTTAATAATCCATTCTGCGTGTATCTTAATATCCGCAGCCTGTCCTTGAATGCCGCCAAGCGGCTGATGAATCATTACTTCGCTGTTTGTCAGCGCATATCTCTTGCCAGGTGCACCGGCTGTCAGCAATAACGAGCCCATGCTTGCTGCCATCCCTACGCAAATGGTAGATACATCCGGCTTGATAAATTGCATCGTATCGTATATACCCATCCCTGCGGTGACAGAACCACCAGGTGAGTTAATGTACAAGCTGATATCCTTCTCAGGATCGTCGGCTGCCAAAAACAAAAGCTGTGCTATGACAAGATTGGCTACATCGTCATCAATCGCACTGGTTAGAAAGATAATGCGATCTTTCAGCAAACGTGAATATATATCGTAAGACCGCTCGCCTCGATTGGTTTGTTCTATAACCATTGGCACCAGACTCATGAGACCAACCTCTTTTCTACATGTAATTAGACATAGGCCACCTGTAAAGCAAACCCAAATTCATTCTAACACTTTCCTGTGACAATGTCATTTTTCACAAGAGGGGTGAGACATCAATTTGTTTACTTTTTTAGCCTGATCATATTTAACCATGTTTTCTATGTATGTGCAAATTGAAGCCATCCTATGCCGTCTTGCCGTTTTTTATTTGCATGAAGTAATAGGTATGTAAAAAGTGTACGCGGATCAATAAAATTAGTGTTCATCCATATAATTACTTCATTTTCTATAAAATGGATGTCATAATTTAAAAATAAGGCACGCAATAATTCACGTGCCTTATCGTTTATTCAACTGACAAGTTGATAACAGCTTGTCTTATTTTTCGTCAGCTTCTGCAACAACTTCTTCAGCTGGAGCTTCAACCGGTTCAACAACTGTGCTGTTCTCAAGGAGAACGTCAATCGTTTTACGCAGTTTAACTTCATCGCGAAGGCTGTCCAAGGAACCATTACCTTCGAGGATGCCACGGATCTCATCAGCAGGACGCTTGTAAGATTCAGCCATTTTCTCGAGTTCTTGATTCACTTCTTCATCAGATACTTCAATGTTTTCCGCTTTACCTACAGCTTCAAGCACCAGGTTGTTGCGAACACGTTTGGAAGCATCTTCTTGCATTTGCCCTCTCAGGTCAGCTTGAGTCTGGCCAGAGAAGCTCAGGAACATTTCAAGGTTCATACCTTGGTTACGCAGACGGTTGTCGAAATCACGCATCATGTTTTGTACTTCGCTCTCAACCATTGCAGCAGGAATGTCCACTTCAGCGTTTTCAGCCACTTTTTCTACAACTGCATTTTCTTGTGCAGCTTTGGCTTCGTCAGCTTTGCGGGATTCCAATTGTGTTTTCAGGTCAGCTTTGTACTCTTCAAGTGTGTCGAATTCGCTAACATCTTTAGCAAACTCATCATCCAATGCAGGAAGTTGTTTGCGTTTGATTTCGTGAATTTTCACTTTGAATACCGCTTGTTTGCCAGCAAGTTCTGCTGCATGGTAGCTCTCTGGGAAAGTCACTTCTACGTCTTTGAAGTCACCTGTGGACAGACCCACAACTTGTTCTTCAAATCCAGGAATGAATGTGTTGGAACCCAGTTCCAGGGAATAACGCTCAGCTTGTCCACCTTCGAAAGGTACACCATCAACGGAACCGTCGAAGTCGATTACTGCAACGTCGCCGTTAGCAGCGGAACCTTCGTCAATTACAACGAGTTCAGCGTGACGTTGTTGAAGACGCTCAAGTTCTTCAGTCACTTCTGCGTCAGTTACTTCGCCTTTTGCTACAGCAACTTCGATTCCTTTGTACTCACCAAGAGTAACTTCAGGTTTCACAGTTACTTTTGCTTTGAACTTGAATGTTTGTCCTTTAGCAAATTGTTCAACATCTACGTCAGGGCGATCAACCGGGAAGATATCCGTTTGGTCGATTGCTTCTGTATAAGCTTCAGGAAGCAAAATGTCGATTGCTTCTTGATAAAGGCTCTCTACACCAAAACGTGCTTCGAAAATGGAACGTGGTACTTTACCTTTACGGAATCCAGGTACGTTTGCTTGTTTAACCACTTTATTAAAAGCTTTGTCGAGTGCTGCAGTTACACGATCTGCATCCACTTCAACCTCAAGAACCCCAAGGTTCTTCTCTATCTTTTCCCAAGTTGCTTTCATTGTATACTTTCCCCTCCAAAATTCACATGTTCACGTAGGCAATCACGTACAAAATAACCATTTTAGTATAAACAAGATTAGATTCTTTTTCAAGGGGAATCCCTTGATACAGTTTAAGGAAAACGTTTCCGGCCTCGATTAACCATCCAAACCGGCAGATACAAACTGTTTCATGGAACGATAAGCCTGCTCCAGTCGAAAGCGCATCGCGCCTGTCACAGCATACATTGAGCGGGTATTTTCCTCATCATGCGAACCACCCAGACTGTCTGCAACGGTCATATGTAGAGCTGCTGCCCATATATCTGTCATGGAATCATTTTCTTCCAGCATCGATACATAATCACGGGTTCCATACACCGCCATGACATATTGTATCCACAGTTCCTGGGCAAAATAAAAGAGCGTAGGTTCATGAACCTCCGTCTGATCTGCCACTCGTTCCAGAATCTGAACGATTTGGAGCGGGAATTCCTCTGGTCTAAGAGGCACGGTGTCGATCTCGACTTCAACCTGCTCTTCGCCTCTCGTAAACAGGATCATACCTTGAACACCTCGGCGACGCAAGGTTTGCAACACCCGAAATTGAAGCAGAGGGTGAAGCGACTTATCTTTTAACCAACTCGTAAGTGCCTCATCAATCTTCGGTAGATCAAGATAGGCCAGCTGCTCCAAAGCCAGCATCGTCTGTTCAGACAGCGGCTCCTCCATTACGGTGCGAAGCATCTTATCTGCATAACCATCATCCTGTTCGAGCTTCATTCGGGCATGCTGCCGTGCCATGTCTTCCTCACTAATCTCTTCTTCCTCTTCTCGTTCTTCAAGAACGGCAGGCGAGGTTTCTTCATATTGAGGAAACGCAGCCTGAAGCCATTCGAGCAGAGCCCGCCATTCATCATAGTGGCGCTCTTCCTGGCCCTGACATTGCAGCAAAAAGTGAAGCAATTTCATCGCTTCACCATACCGTTCATTTTCAAGCATAACTGTCAATTGAATCTGGTAATAGTCCAGCGTCTTAGGAAACAGCACAATATTGTTGTTATGCTCGGTTTCCGGGGTCGTGGATTCCTTAATGGGAGCACCTCCTCTATATCCTGAATCTCCAGTCGGAATCAACATAAATAGATGTATATATTAAAACGATTGTTGATCTATTTTCTGAGTTCTCCTGATATTCTAACATAACCTTAAATATAATGAAAAAAACGTTACTGCCGCCAAATATCATATACGAAAAATAGTTTAAAATAAAATGCTTGATATTCCTGTATGCATATGATAAAATCAATTTTGCTTGAAAAATTTCATGTCTCAGTAGCTCAGCTGGATAGAGCAACGCCCTTCTAAGGCGTCGGTCGGGGGTTCGAATCCCTCCTGGGACGTATTAAAAAGAAGCTTCCTTCGGGAAGCTTTTTTTGCGTTCTGGGGATGAGAACCCCAATGGTTCGTCGGAGCATTCGCTTCGTTACATGCTCTATGTCGCTGCATTGGAGCGCCCGCATTTGCTCACTCTATAAGCAACGCGTTGAAAGTACCAACGTTCTAACGAACATAGGACACTTTATTTGCTCCCAATTCAGCATCATGGAACTCTAACGAATCTTAGAGAGCTTATTTCACCATTCTGGGGTATTAACCCAGTTATTCGCACTTCATAGCCTGCTTAACGTCGCTGAGGTTCGTTAGAATCTGAAAATAGCGGTTTTACCCATTATAAGACCACGTGGATTCGTTAGAGTTCACAGGGTAGTCAAGGCACCCATTGTCGATTGGGTGTTTTTTCATTTCATTGCTCAATATTGACATAGAATGTTATGCTTACCCAGTGGGTAATGTAACAATCCATACATATTAACTTCTTAGGAAACAGGAGATTTTATCAATGTCATCTTCAATACAGCAACACTCATCTATCCATACCGAGGAAGAACATTCTTCGACATCCAAAAGATTCGGCCTGTTATTAGCAGGCATTATCGTCATCGCCGCTACCATGAGGTCACCGATCACTGCAACGGGTCCCGTTGTGGAGATGATCCGCTCAGATACAGGTATCGGCCATACAATGGTCGGGCTTCTGACCTCACTTCCTTTGCTCGCCTTTGCAGCAGTCTCTCCTTTTGCACCACGTCTTGCCAAGCGGTTAGGACTCGAATCTGCTCTGCTATTGGCTGTTATGATTGTAACCATTGGGGTGGCATTACGCTTGTTGCCTTCCATTCTCTCCTTATATGCAGGAACCGCAATTTTGGGGTGCGGCATTGCATTAAGCAACGTGCTTTTGCCAAGTTTGATCAAACGTGATTTTCCATTGCGGGTAGGTATCGTCACCGGATTATACTCTGTATCCATGAATATATTTGGCGCCATCGCCTCAGGTGTGAGTGTGCCCGTAGCAGGAGCCACATCTATGGGTTGGCGTGCTTCGTTAGGCATGTGGGCCTTGTTGTCCATATTGGCGCTCCTCTTGTGGCTCCCCCAGATCGCCGCAGGACGTCAGCGAATGTTATTCATAGCCACACAGAGTGAAGGGACACCTGTACGTCTACGGACCTCTTCCCTGGCCTGGTTCATTACTTTATTTATGGGTCTTCAATCTCTAATATTCTATACAACGATTACCTGGCTTCCCGAGATTCTCGCTGAGCAAGGATTCAGCCCCACCTCAGCAGGGTGGATGCTCTCCCTGATGCAGATGGTTAGTGTACCAGCTACCTTTATCGTTCCAATCCTCGCCGGCCGAACGCGAGATCAGCGTGTTCTAACCGCGATAACGTGCTCTTCTTTAATTGTCGGGTATGCTTTATTGTTAAGTGGCATCGCTTCGCTCGTTACCATTGGTGTCACGTTGGCAGGAATAGGCGCTGGAGCTTCATTTGGCATGGTAACGATGTTCTTCGTCCTTCGCACAAAAGATGCCAGACAAGCTGCCAGCCTGTCCGGGATGGCCCAATCCTTCGGATATATGCTGGCCGCAGTTGGACCTCTACTGTTCGGTATGCTTCATGACTGGACAAAAGGATGGACCCTGCCGTTGCTAATACAGGTCATTCTGGCCATCGCTTTGCTAATCGCAGGGATTCAGGCCAGCAAAAATAGAATGATCGGTTAGTCATACAATTCATTTATAAAAAAAACAAAACGGCCTCCATCCTGCAAATCAGGATGGAGGCCGTTTATGCATAGAACAATTCCTTCATTAATTGAATCCATTTTAATCAATTTCAATGAGGAATGAACTTACTTCACTTTTACCTTAATCGTGTCTGTGCTGGTAACACCGCCTGCGTTAATTAACTCTGCCCGATACGTATACGTGCCCGATGTTTTCCCAGACAGTGTAGTCACAGCACTTTGCGCATAAGGTGTAGCCGAACGGAGTTCTTGCGTATCGATCAACTTATCATTTTCATAGAGACGATACTCTGTAGCGTTGGTCCCCCACCACAGGTTCATAGACACCTTATAATTGCCATCGCCATCCCAGTTATCGTGAGAAAGAACCGCTTTGCCTGGCGTTGCGTTGGTAACCTGAACAGTCAACGTCTGACTACGCGTTGTTCCCTTGTCGTTGGTCAGCTCAGCCACGTACGTATACGTGCCGTTGGCTTTGCCCGTGATCTTCGTCTGAGCAAACTGCGCCCAAGGCGCGTTGTAAGTCAACTTCTGCGTATCTACCAAAACCCCGTCCTCATATAACTTGTAGCTAGTTGCGTTCTCACCCCACCACAGGTTCATTGTAACGATATACGCGCCCTCTGGCAGGCCGTTGCCTACCCAGTTATTGTGAGACAATACAGGCGTACCTGGGGCCTTGGTTGCCGGAGTTTCAGGTTCGGTCTCCACGGCTTCCAATTTCAGTGCCGTATTGGCTGTACCCGAAAGCCCCTGTTGGTCTTTTACTGTAAGTTCAACAGCATAGTCGCCTGCTTCAATTCCCTCCAAAGGAAGGTTGAAGGTACCATCAGCTTGTACTTCAAAGAATCCTTCTTTATAAACCGAACCATCCTCTTTTTTCACAACATACGTTGCTTCCAGGGAAGCTGCCGGATCAAACGTGATGTCCCATCCGCTGGCAAGCGCAGGAGCTACACGGAAGTACAAGTCTTCCACGCTACCGTTAAGGACAGCAGACTCATCCTCTTTGAACTCCAACGCTTCTGGTGCAGTTACAGCCGGAGCTGTCTTTTTCACCAAAAATGGCGAAGTGTCTTCCTTATAGGTTTTGCCGTCCGTACCAATAGTAGTGATGTCTACCGTATATAAACCATCCGGAATCTCAGTCACTTCATCGGTTGTGTAGTCTGCATATGAGCCGTCCCAAGCAAGATTGTATCTTGCATTGGCATTGAAGTTGAAATAGTTACCAAAGATGGAGCCAATATAACCATCTTGATAATATCCACCTTCCGGATTAAGACCATCATAGATCTCAATCAGGGCAAATGTCATCGGATTATAGAATTCCATCGCAACATTCAGCGTATCCAACGTACCATCAGCCTTCAATGGATAGTGGAATGGATTTTTCTCAGTCCCTTTTACGGTTTCAATATACTTAACTCCACTCAACGTAACGTTGAAATGAGCAACATATGGCACAGTAAAAGTATTGGTTCCGTTTGAGAATTCAATGTATCCTTGTGCTTCTGTAGTCGCAGTAACCCCACGCGGAACGGAGATTGTTACTGCAAGTTCTTCCTCACCATTCAATGTGAAGGAACTCTTGTCTACCGCAACGGATACACCAGCCACATTACGAGTTGGATTCACATTTACGGTGTAATCCCCGCCACTACCATTCAGCGCTTCAACTTTAACCGTTTTGGTAATCGTCTTTTCATCTGTGCTCAGGAAATTACCGTAGTTGATACTTCCGGTGATATTCTCCTTTTCAACAACAGATCCACTTTCTGTGTATTGAGTCACATCAAGCACTTTGACAAAAGCCGCAGGATCAATGGTATTAACAGCCTGAATACGGCCAGCACCTTGATCAAATACATCAAACTTGGTTGTATCCAGCACCTTACTATTGTTCATCAGTGCAACTTTGATATCAAATGGTGTCCATTCCGGATGCTTCTCGATCAGAAGCGCAATCAAACCTGCTACATGAGGTGTAGCCATACTTGTACCTGATTTACGATCATAAGCTTGTGCGTAATCTGCGTCTGGCTCATCCTTGCCGTAGGCAGGAATCGTAGACAAAATGCTTGTACCTGGTGCAACAATATCCGGTTTGATGTCCAGCGTTACCTTAGCAGGTCCACGTGAACTGGATGAACTCATTTCATCGCCCGGAGTTTGGGAACGTTCAAAATCACTAAAGCTCACTTCAACGGCTTGCCCTGCGTCCAGCTCAGCCTTGATCACATCTCCATCTTCCTTGGACATGCTCAGTGTTGGAATGAGTTCAAAGTTATCGCCCAGACTTACACCAATTGGGCCAGGAATGTTGTTATATACAATAACAGCCAAGGCTCCGGCTACTTTAGCATTGGCGATTTTCTCTACAAATGCGATTTCACCACGCTGTATTAATGCCACTTTACCTGTAAGATCCTTACCTTCAAAATCAGTTGGCTTACCCAGTGCTCCATATTCAAGCTCATATTTCCCTGTCAAAACAGTTTCAGGGTCTGCTGACAGGCTCCATCCCATCAGATCCAGACGGTAAACCGACTCTGTAATAGCCAGTGGAGCTTCAGTCGGAGCAATTACAGACTCTTCTTCCGCAGGAGTAGCTTCAGGAGAAGCTTCAACAGGTGCAGAAGGTGATGCAGATGGAGTATTTTCTTCCGTTGTAGCTTCTTCTACATTCAGATCTTCAGCTTCGTTAGAAACTGTGTCCTCCACAGCCGCTGCACTTTCCTCATCAGCAGTTGCAGGTACACCTTGCTCTGAAACTTCTGGTGCTTCTGTTCCAGGTGCCGTACCCAGTTCAGGAGATTGTTCAACCTCTGGCACCGGTTGTTGTTCAGGTTGTGCCTCTTCGCCTTCCTCACCAATCCAGAAGTGAGTATCGGCTGTAATCAGCTGGCTAGGTCCTGTAGAGTTACCTACCGTAATGGCCATTGCAGACGCACCCGGAGAACCGAGTGTATAACGGTTAGGTCCACTGTTACCACTTGCTACAACCGCTGTCACACCAGACAACATCGCATTGTTCAGGGCAACCGAAGTGATATAACTCGGGTCGTTGGCGGCGTTACCTAACGAGAGATTAATTACGTCCATGCCATCTTGAACAGAACGATCAATTCCGCCGAGTACCCATGAGGTTTGACCACTACCATACGGTCCAAGTACACGGTAAGCATAGATATCTGCTTCAGGAGCAACACCAACAATACCGTAGTCCCCCGCTTCGCGAGCAGCAACGGTACCCGCTACGTGTGTACCGTGAGATGTGTAATAGGGGCTTCCAAGCTCGTTAAGCTCAGGCTCGCCCGATCCTTTCCATTCTTGATATGTTGTTTCATACGGATCATTGTCGTTTCCAACAAAATCCCATCCACCTTTGTAGGCTTCTTGCAAATTAGGATGTTCATAGTCAATCCCTGTATCAATGACGCCGACTTTAATGCCATTTCCTTTGTAACCCAGATCCCATACTTCAGGTGCACCAATAAAAGGAGCTGTGTCTTTCATGTACGGGTTCACTTCATCTGTCTCGGGCGCTATTGTAACTTCAAGGTCTGGATATACGCTGACCACGCCAGGTATCTGAAGCAATTGTCCCACCTGGTTTCCTTTAAGCTCAATCGCTACACCATTCAGGGCATATGCATATTCTTCCAATACTTCATGTTTGATTTTCTTCTGAGTGAGGCTATGTACAAATGACTGTTGTTGTTGCTCAACTTGAGTCACAGCCTTTGTTTCCATAGAGGAGGTAAAAGATTTTCCGGAGAGGGTTGATTCACCTTGCGCTACTGCAACAGGTTTATTGGAAAGCTCAACGATCACTCGGGTGTTCTCGCCACCCAGACCTTCCAAGCTTTTATCCAAAAATGGATCTGCGGCAAGTTTTGCTTCCCGTCCTGCAAGAATCTCTCTCCATTGTTTGGCTTCGGCTGTACTGGGTAAGTTGTCAAGCTGAATAACTGAATCTGCGGGAGCGGCTCCAGCCGCGGGGAGAATAATGGAAAAGACCATCAGAACACTTAATAACGTGGATATCAATCGTTTACTCAAGGCTTTGCCCCTCCTTTTAAATGTGAATACGTCACCAAATGATGGGTTCCTGCTGTTTGTGCGTACTGCAATACACACTCCAATTTCACCGCCTATCTGCAAGAAGATTGACCCTTGGTAAATTATTCTATCAAAATACCACATTTTCCTTCTAAATACTTACAAATATGATATAGAAATTACTTATATGGGTCTTGAGTATGATAAAAATATCCATTTGTAATTATTTGTCGTTTGAATATTTCATTTTTGAAATAATGCATCAAAAAAGACCAAGAGCCTCTTTATCCAAAAGAGGCTCTTGGTGTATAGGGGAAGCGTGGTTAGTATACAAAGGATCGTGATAGTTCGTCTAACATCGATAAAATTGCTACGTATCGCGAAATTTCACTTTATTCTGGCTTCACGGCTTCAATACGCAGGCGCTTGTAATCGGCATACATCGCATCATCTTTCCAAAGGTGAGACATCACGATCTGACTGGTTTCATGGCATATTTGTTGTATCTCTTCATGACTGAGACCGGCAAAATAGTCGCCTCCAAAATGAGCCAACCAGCCTACTATACCCTGCTCACCATCTGCCAGTCTGGTAGGACGGTCATAGTGATAGGCATGACGCACCATAAATCCACTTTGCTCTAAAATATGGCTATATTCTCCGATCGAAGGAAAATACCAAGGATTGCGTTCCGATGCACGAATGCCCGTATTTCGCTCCATAACCTGCTCTAATGCATTCACAATGGTCTGCACGTTCCCTTTACCACCAAATTCTGCTACAAAACGCCCTCCGGGCTTCAAAGATTTCCATATACTATCCACCACTAATCGCGGGCTTCGCATCCAGTGCAGGGCTGCATTGGAGAAGACGGCATCATATAGTCTATTCGTCTCAAACTGATGACCGTCTCCTTCCACGAACTCAAGTTCAGGGAATTTCTTCCTCGCACGGCGAATCATGTCCGTCGATGCATCCATACCAATAACTTCAGCTTCGGCCAGAGAAATTTCATGCGTCAAATCCCCCGTCCCGCAACCCAGATCAAGAATGTATTCCCCTTTTTGGGGTTGAAGCCAAGAGATCAGATTTTTGCCGTATCCGGACACAAAAGCCAGTTTGTTGTCATACTCATCTGGTTGCCATTGATTTAACGATTTCATGAATACCACCGTCGCTTTCGTTATTGATATCCTCATTGTGGCATAGAATTGTTTATTATTTAAATATATAAATTCTATATTGTTTATAGGTATAACCAATAAAAGTGCTAACGAAGCGGATGCTTCGACGAACCACTGGGGTTCTCTTCCCCTGAACGAAAAAAAGAAGCTTCCCGAAGGAAGCTTCTTTTTTTTACGTCCCAGGAGGGATTCGAACCCCCGACCGACGCCTTAGAAGGGCGTTGCTCTATCCAGCTGAGCTACTGAGACAAATATGTATAATAAATTTTCGGCGCGGTTCTTATTATACTCTGATTTCTATATTTTTCAATAGTTTTATAAAAAAATTAATAATTATACTTAAATGCGGGCTCAAACATGTACTTTTCGGTGTTATTCTCATACTCCAGCCCCTTTGAGAATATGATAGCTTGAACCAGGTTATATTGAGGAGATTGGGACATTTAGAGTAAGATTAACATCAGACATTTTCAATGTCAGAATTGCTGGGTAATCTTTTGCATACATACATTTCAATGATCCATTGAAGGAGAGAATCGTCATGAGACAGCTTTTATCAGCCCTATCCTATTTCAGTATTTTCTTTGCCCCGTTCCTGTTTCCGATCATTATATGGATTGTTGCCAAGGATGATTACATTGAGGGACATGCAAAACGCGCCTTATTCTCACATGTATTCCCCTTTCTCGCTGCCATTCCGTTATTTTATTTCTTCGTGACTGCGCATAGTCTGGGTTCCGCCGTTGGGTTTGTCATTCTATTCTTTGTGATTTACGGATTAAGCTTTGTGTACAATGTGGTTAAAGGGATTCAAGTGTTGCGCGAGTATGCTTGATCACATCTCCACCTGATCTGACCATCGCATAACAAAACCCGCCGTTCAACAACGGCGGGTTTTTCCAGTTACAGATACAGTCAGAGCAACCAGCAACAGCAACAGGTCACATCTACATATAGCTCAACATCGAACTCTATCCCACTATCGCCACATGTGTTGCTGGAGCGTTACCTGTTAAGCCTGCCCGATCAGATAACGCTGAAGTGTTGGACCAAGCAAACCAAAGGAAAACAACTCACTTTGAAACCGAGCTTTATCTTCTTCTACTGTCATACCTTCGCTGTTCTCAAATGCGGTATCTGTCGCCTCTTCAAACGCAGTATGCATATTATTGTTATACCAGTCGATCGCCGAATCGGAGTGATTGCGTACAATCCGAACAACTTCCAGCGAATTTCCGGGCTGTGTTGAAGCCACGTATACAAGTAACGATGGATCTCCGGCATTTCCAGGCTGCACTTCAACCTCTGCACAAGACAATCCATCCACCTCGGTTAATCTGCGTATTTTGGCATCTTGAATGGCATACATTCGTCATCGCGCTCCTTTTCCTTTGTGCTTATCATGTACTTTGTTCAATCTGGTATCGTGTCTCTGGTGTGCCCAATCGGTAAATCTCTCGATACACCTGTTGTAATACCGTTTCATAAGCTCGGTTTACGGACTCCTCCGGTGTATCTGGCCATGGGAATACCATGCCAGGAAAGGCCTCTTCCTCCTTTTCCTGCATGAGGCTCAGCAGTCCCAGTAATTGCTCCGCTTCCTGCGGCGTTGCCTGAATGATCCATTCATATGATGTTACCGACGGATCCGGAATAACGGAGCGGCCCATGACAGACACATAATACTTCATACTGTCCATTGCATGTTCTCTCCTTCACAGGCATGTTGAGGCCGTTGTCCCTAGAACTAGTTTCCGAAGAGGACAGACATTTTATGCCTGCTTTCGGCATATATTTGTTACGACCTCTGACGAAAAGACAACATTTGCTGGTTGCCAGTAACTAAGCAGCCATACGGATGAATGACTCGACCAAGAAAGGATGAACAAACCATGTGCGGTATTACCGGCTTCATACAGTGGAATCGGGATTTGACCCAGGAATCAGAGCTGCTGGTCCGTATGACGGATAGCTTGTCGAACCGGGGGCCCGACGCTTCAGGTACATGGATCTCCAATCCTTGTGCCTTTGGACATCGGCGTCTTAGTGTAATGGACCCCGAGAACGGCGCACAGCCCATGCATGCGTTACAGGGAGATACCTCCTATACCGTCGTGTATAACGGAGAACTATACAATGCACCCGAGTTGAAAAAGGAATTGCTCCAGCGGGGGCATCAGTTCCGCACGCAATGTGATACGGAAGTGTTGCTCGCCTCTTATATTGAGTGGGGACCGGCATGTGTTGACCGGTTTAACGGTATTTTTGCTTTTGCCATATGGGATGGGGGACGCGAACAGGTTTTTATCGCAAGAGATCGCCTTGGCGTGAAACCTCTGTTCTACAGTAATAACAAAGACACTCTCGTATTTGGTTCAGAGCCCAAAGCTCTGCTTATTCACCCTGACGTGGAAGCCGCTGTTGGCCCGGAAGGATTGGCCGAAGTGTTTATCGTAGGGCCTGCACGGACACCAGGACACGGCGTATACTCTTCACTAAGCGAACTCAAGCCTGCGCACGCGCTGATCTATAACCGAAACGGTACCCGAACCTATGCCTACTGGAAACTGGAAAGCCAGAACCACGAACATAACCTGGAAGAGACGGCAGCAGAGGTACGCTCTCTCTTGCAAGATACACTGGAGCGCCAGTTGGCTTCGGATGTTCCAGTATGCTCTCTTTTATCAGGAGGACTGGACTCCAGCGCCTTGTCTGCATTAGCCGTTGATTATTACAAGCGAACCGGGCAAGGCCAAATCAGTACGTATTCTGTCGATTATGTGGATAACGCCAAGCATTTCCAGGCGCATTCCTTTCAGCCGGGTGCAGATGGACCCTGGATTAAGCGAATGGTGGATGAACTCAAGACCGACCATCACTGGATTGAAATTGAGAACGGAGAACTGATTCATGCACTGACACAGGCCATGTTAGTCAGGGATCTGCCAGGTATGGCAGATGTAGACTCCTCGCTCTATTTGTTCTGTAAAGAAATCAAAAAAGGGGCCACCGTTGCCATTTCAGGCGAAGCAGCGGATGAAGTGTTTGGCGGTTACCCCTGGTTCCATCGAGAAGATATGCTGAACTCCGGTACGTTTCCGTGGTCTGTAGCACCTGATATGCGAGCAGCGTTGTTATCCCCGGATATTCGGGAATGGATTCAGCCACTCGATTATTTGGCAGACCGCTATTCGGATGCAGTGGCTGAAGTGCCTCTGTTGGATGGGGAAACAGGTAAAGCTGCACAAATGCGGGTGATGTCCTACCTGAATATTACACGTTTCATGCCTACACTTCTGGATCGCAAAGACCGGATGAGCATGGGGGCAGGACTGGAAGTGCGGGTACCTTACTGTGACCATCGTCTGATCCAGTATGTGTTTAACATCCCGTGGGAAATGAAAATAACCGGCGGGCGGGAAAAAGGTATTCTGCGTAAAGCTCTCGAAGGTGTCCTGCCTGACGATGTGTTATATCGCAAAAAGAGTCCGTATCCGAAAACACATAATCCGCAATATCTGGCCGCGGTCAAACAGCAGGTACTTGATATCCTGGATGATCCCACTTCGCCGATTTTGCCTTTGATCGACAAAACTCAGATCAGGAATCTTGCGTCTTCACCAGATGCAGCTTCCAATCTTCCCTGGTTCGGACAGTTAATGTCTGGGCCACAGTTATTTGCATATCTGACTCAGATCAATACCTGGTTGCGGACATATAAAGTCGCTATTCGTTAAGATCATGTTATGCATTGATTCAACATGATGAATTATTTAAGGGTGCCCAAACAGTAACTACTGTGTTTGGACACCCTTTTATTACTTTTTTATAAAAATCTCTGTACGGATGCGCTCGTTCTTCATCCACATTCCACTCAGTTCAATTTATTGCACTTTGAAACGACTGACGGTCTGTTGCAACTGTTCTGCCATCAAGGAGAGATCATTGGCTGCGGAAGCAATCTCCTGCATCGCAGACAACTGCTCCTCAGAAGATGCACTCACTTCTTCTGTTCCGGCGGCCCCCGTTTCGGTCACTTCCATGATTGTTTTCATAGACCTATTAATCTGTTCTACCCCTGTTGACATTTGCTCAATTGAAGCAGAGACTTCCTGTGTTTGCCCCGCTACGCCCCCAACCGCCTCACGAATTTCATCAAATGTGGCTCCCGCCTGGTGAACAAGTGTAATCCCCTCTTGAACCTCTGCGGATACAACCACCATAGATTCAGCAGCATTTCGCATTCCCTTCTCAATCGATGCCACCAATGGAACAATTTGATTAGCAGAAAGCGCAGACTGCTCAGACAGCTTCCGAACCTCTGTAGCAACAACCTGAAACCCTCTTCCCTGTTCGCCAGCTCGTGCAGCCTCAATAGCAGCATTAAGGGATAGGAGATTCGTCTGTGCTGATATTTCTGAGATGCTGTCCACCATTTTCACAATATCCTGAGAGTGTCTGCTCAGTTCCTGGATCACGACCGACAGATTCGACACCGTCCCTTGTATAGAATTCATTTGACCTATCGCAGACTGAACTGACTCGCTACCCGATATTGTTTTTACGGAGACTTTGGTAGCTTCTTCAGACATATGGAGTGTGTTCTCCGTAACTTGTTGAAAGCCTGTCGTCAACTCATTCATTGTCTGGAATCCATCACTCGCCATTCGAACCTGTGTATCCATACCTGTTGCAATCTCACCCATTGTGATAGCAACTTGCTCTGTGGCGGTTGCTGTCTGTTCGGTGCTTGCCGTCAACTCCTCTGAAGAGGCAGCTACCCGTTCTGCACTGTCTCCTACCTGATGAATGAGTGTACGCAAATTGGCAGACATGATGTTAAAGGCTTGGGCGAGATCACCAATCTCATCCTTGTTACGGACCACAATAGGCTCACCAGTCAGATCTCCGTCTGCAATCCGGCTCGCGGATTGGGCAATAGCAGCAACAGGCAAGGATATCATTCTGCCAATGACATACGCCACAAGTGCCCCGATTAGAAGAGAAGCCACTCCAATAATTGCAATCCACCTAAGGACCTGCACAATCTGAATATTAGCGTCCACAACGCCTGAGTTCATGGCATCTTGTTGATGCGTTTCCATACCTTCCACAATGCCTTCAAATTCAGAGATCAGACTTGGGGCTGTGTCCTTCAGTAATCTTGAGATTTCACTGTTATTCCCCTGTCTTGTCAATGTCATAATCTGCTGCGCAAGTTCATAATATTGGCTCATCGCTTCATCCGATCGTGAAAGGTAATCTTTCATCTTTGAACTTGAAACTGATGATTTTAATTCTTCATTTAATGCTATGTAATCTTCATAAGCTTTATTAAATGCCTGTTCGTTCTCCGCACTGTCTTCCAGAATATAATTTCTCAAAGCAATCTGCTGTGATTTAAGATCAATCGACATATTTTTAATGAGTAATAGTTTGCTTGTTCTATCATTAATTAATTCTGTATACGTTTTCTCAACGGCTATAAACTGCGTATATGTTATAACCGTTATAGCCACCAATAATAACAGCACAGATGAGAAACCCATAAGTAATTTACGGCTAATTGAGATTTTTTTCATGTGTACTCCCCCGAAAGTTCAGATAACGTGCACGATACTTCCTACCTCCACCCTCCTTTCAATTGAATTGAGACTTTAGACCCAATTAAAAATATAATTCGCGATTATATGTACAAATACTATTCATAACAGGGTCTTTTTTCCTATTCATACTAACCCATAAAATATAAAATTTGAATCATAAACTTAAAAATATTATTTTTCAAAATTGTCAAGTCCCTTTTAATAAAGAACACAAACACTAACTCTAGTCCGGTAAAACAAAAAAACACCTTCCAGAAGGCAAGTCCAAACCAAAGGTCTGATCCTGCCTATACTAAAAGATGCGTTTGAAGTTACGCTGATATGTGGTTTAGAAACGAATAAACCTATTCCAGCTCCCCAGTGGAATAGCTAAATATGAAATGCCGGTCAACGAATCAATACCGGATTACGTTCAAGCAGCCCGCTGCCAAACGTTTCCCTGAACGGGGAATCCTCCATATGGATATAACCGATGTAACAGCCACATTTTTTCATGCGACAGGGCCGATCCTCAGACAAAGCCTGCAAACCATCGCGATATAGATGTCCAATGATTCGTCGATCCTTGTAACATCTCTTCACATGCCCGGACCCCTGTATATAAAATACTTCCGAACCGGCAGCACATCGTTTGCCCAAGCTCTCATAATCCTGCAGATTACCTTCAAAAAGCGGATCAAGCCCACGTAAAAACTGAATCTCTTCCGGCGTGTAATACTTGGGCCGATCTTTGAAGGCATTAACCCACATATACACATCATCCGGCAAAGCCTGTCTCATGGACTCAATTGCGGGGAAAGCACTACGGAGTCCGACAGTACCGACACTAAAAGCAAGTCCCATCTGACGCAAGGTCAGACATTGTTTAACAAAAGAAGCCTCTTTTGTCTCACGAGGATGATACGTCGCCCAAAAGGCCGCTTTATTCGCATCCAACTCCCTCGCCCAATCCAGTTTGACGGACAGGTTGGTTTGAATTGCAACCTTATCCACATGTGGCATATGTGACAGCTCAACCATCGCTTCCCGGTACCACCGACGCACCAAAGCTTCACCATAGGGATTGAAGAAAATCGAAAATTGATGCCCAGCACTCTCTTGCTCCCTGACCCAATTCACAAATTGACGCAATTGTTGTTCATCCACTTCCAACGTCTCTTTGGAATCCACGGTTTTGCTAAAAGGGCAGTATGGACAGTCGTAATTACAGGAAGACAACTTCCCCCGATAATACAAAGTCGCTCTCATGAGAAAACAAACCCTTCCATCTGTTCACGAATTTCGGCAGATATAAGCCAATCTCCAATCGCATCGGAGTAACCCAGTCCTTCTTCTGTCAGACGCAGCACCTGCTTGTCCTCATCACTCTCCAACTCCGCCATGCCCTCTGTCAACAGTTCAGCCAACCAGACATAGTCGGACATCACATCGGTACCAAAGCGCTGTTGGTAGTCAGACAACGTCAATCCCTCCCGATGCAGCAAGGCTTTCAGAATAAAGCGACGTCTCTGTTCCTCACGGCTTAACACGATACCATAATCCGCCACATCGTAGCGCTCGGTCGCTACATAATCGGCAATGATGCTCTGTGTAGCCTTGTAACTCACGCCGTACTTGGAAGCATAATGTACTTCACTCGTATAAGATCGTGCGCCACATCCCAGTCCAACCATGCCCTCCTCCTGACAACTATAAGGCAGAAGCACTTTGGACGACGACTGTTCCTTGGCAAATCTGCGCATCGAATATTGCACATAACCTTTACTTTTTAAAGTCTCACGTGCAGCTTTATACAGTTCCATCCGAATATCAGGTCCCTGACGGCGAATATCATCAGGCTTCACGATTGTATTTTCCCGTGTATACAAGGGATAGATAAAAATTTCGCCCGGTTCGTAAGCCAGAACTCTTTCCAATGAATAGAGCCACGATTCCACCGTTTGACCCGGCAAACCATAGATCAGATCCAGATTTAACAATGGGAAATCATACCGAGTAAGCTTCTCAAGCGCTCGTTCAACTTCCTGCGGTTTTTGTGGACGATAGATGGCAGATGCTTCAGCTTCAATAAAACTCTGGATGCCCATACTGACACGATCCACACTTCGTTCCTTCATGATGGCCAGCTTGGCTTCCGTAACGGTATCCGGCGACGTTTCCACCGAAATCGATGCTTGTGCAGGGTCCAGCCCCATCACATGTTCAGCAATATCAAACAGACGATTCAACTGAACCTCATTTAATAATGTAGGCGTTCCCCCACCAATCGCGAACCGCGAATACGGTCTTCGAGATGTAATGGGTGCCCACTGCTTCGCCTGACGTTCCAGCGCATCTACATAGCGTTCATGCGTATCATCCCGTCGATCCGGCAGTGTGAACAGATTACAAAATCCGCAACGAGCAGCACAAAAGGGAATATGCATATATAAAAAATACGTATCGATATTTTCTCGTTCCCACAGTGGCCCTAACGGCAGTGGTGGGTCAAGCTCCCGATAGGCGGTCTTGTGTGGGTACGAGTATAAGTAAGAACGATAAGGGAATGCCAGTACTTCACTGAGACTTGTAGCTATATTGGATCCGGACTGTGTGGAATGGCCTGTTGTTGTATGTTGTATATGTTTCTCCATCGGTTTCCTCCTGTCTCCGGTTGTTGTCCTCATAAGATCAATACATTCTATACTAAAAATTCACGGTAAGGCACCGTCCAGACGACATCATGCGCAAGCCGGTGTCCTTGATACCCGTCTTCACCGTAAGCTGTACCATGATCGGAAAAAGCCAGGCAATACGCAGGCCGGGCGCGTTTCCTCATCGCCTCGAACAATGGTCCAAGAGCCTCATCTACATATCGAAGTGCAGCACGTTGAGTCTCCACCGAATCCTCCTTCGCTCCTTCCACGAAGTAACGATTGGGTCCATGAATGGCAGACACGTTCAAAAACATAAATATCTTTTCATCCGGCGCTGTCTGTTCAAGCAACTTTAATGCATGCTGTACCTGATGCTCTGTTGATTTGGGGTTGGTTACCCCAAAGTTCATTCGCCAGTAGCTCTGTTGGAAATAGCCAGGCAATACTTTTGCAAGCGGGTTTTTTTTCGTAAAAAAGATGACGCCGCCAATACAGATGGTACGGTAACCTTCAGCTGCGAACCCGGATAAAATATCCGGTGTATCAAACAGCCAGGTGTGCGGATGTGTTTTGAGTCCGGTATTCCGGGAATGAAATAGCCTTACATGAGATTCCTTATCTGTATTGGCAGGAGTCGGCATAAAACCACCAAAAAAAGCATGGTGTGCCGCATATGTAAAACTGCCTGGGGTATGACGCTTCTCCCACGGACCCGAACCACACAGATTAGGACAATTCTCCTCTTCCAGCTTGGCTACGTCATAGCGTAACGTATCCAGCGTAATCATTAACAGATCATGGGAGCCCACAATGGTGTTCATATCAGGCATGTTGAATAGGCTCCTCCTTTCGTAAAAGTTCCATTTCCCACTCATAGGTTCCGAGGCCATGATGCTCAACCCTGTATAACAGATCTCCAAATGGATTCACATCCAGCACATAGGCACGCGGATTCGAACCACTAGTAAGCATCACATCAATCCCGGCTGACCACGAGTTGGGAAATGCAGACATGGCTGCTTGCGCTGCCAACCGTACCAGCGACATCCGCTGTTCATCCAGGCCTGCTTCAGCAGGCAGCATACGCTCATTGCGCAGATGCAGATTGGTAATCGGGGTACGGCTCAGCCGCATAATCGCGTGACCTGCCTGTCCACCTGCAACCAGTTGGCGAATATCATAGGCCCGCTGATCAAGCGTGGCTTTTGGCATCCATCGTTCAATCTGTGCACCTTCTGCACATAACCAGTTCATCAGCGTAGCAATCTCTTCACTGCGGGTATACTTGCGTAGACGTCCTTCATTGAAGAAAATCGTCTTGCCCTGTCTCTGTTCCATCCCCATCGTTGTTACAGCGATTTCATCACCCGTTCGAGGATTGACTTGATAGGCAACAACTCCTGAAGCCCCGGAGCCGCACGCAAGCTTCACAAACACACGATGCATCTCGGCAGCCTTCATTGAGCTACGCAAGTCCATATAATTACGGATTGGCTGCGAAAATTGCAGCGCCGGAGGTACATCAACTCCATGTGAAGATAGATGCTGCTGACATGTTCTCTTGTCAAACATCAATTGGATATCGGCGGGATCATTCAAGAATCGGACTTCAGGCCATATTTCCCGAGACTCACGGCCGATTTGATCCAAACATGCTTTCCAGCCACGAAACCACTGGGCGGGAGCGTATATTCTTCCCCACTCCTGTTCCAGCGCAAGTGCCTGTTCTGCGGAAAATGCTTCTGTACCCATTCCACCCGTTAATGTTGACGTATCGTTCATAGCCCCAAGGAACAGTAGTTCACGCTCCACTTTCCACTCCTCACCAGGAGCATCAATCCGAATCAGGGGTACAGGCAGATTGAAATCTACTGTATCAGCGATGGTTCGTCCGTGTCTCCAATTCTGGAGCAATTGAGCATATGGCAGTACAACCGCAGGTTTCAAACCCAATCTATGCCTAGCCTCTTGCAGCCCTTGTGTTCGTCGGTTATCAGGGTTTCCGATCAATAAAAAGGGCTGATCTTGCGTTAGATCAGGTACATCTATTGGTTGATGCAAACTCTCATTCATTTCCTTTACACCTGACATCGACTATTCCGTTAACGATGGATAGCGCCAGTCATCCTCATCACTCTGTTGCTGGTCGCTAACGTCTACAGATATACCCGATCGGTTCCATCGACTGATCATTTCATTGGTCATGTAATGGTAACTTAGATCAAGATGTTTCAGTTTCTTGATCTTGTCACTGGCAAGCAACGCCTCAGCCCCTTCATCGGACAACGTTCCTTGCGATAGATCCAGTACTTCAAGTTGATCCAAAATAGGTGCTTCAGCTGCTACTTTGGCAATCTCATCCTGAATTTCACTGTCTTTCAGACCCAAGTAAACCAGCTTTGGAAACAATCCTTTTTCTAGCAAAGGAAGCACATCTTCAAGTGATCCATTGAAACCATAATTATCCACACCCAGGTACAGTTCCAGTTTACGCAATTCAGGCAACTTGGCATGGGTGATTGAAGATAACACTTCTTTCGGGAGACCACCACAAATAATAATCAATTCTTCAAGCTTGGCATGCTGGAGTGGTTCCAGACTGAGGCCGCTACTGCCCATTACAGAGAATGATTTTAATTCTGGAAAAGCACCTAACAGTGGTGTGAGATTTGTCTGGATAATCCACGATACTTCACATTCTTCGAATCCCATATCTCCAATAAACAGTTTCTTCAATGACGGAAAGCTTGGAGCAGACTCGACGAGCGTACCCATAAACTCATCAGGCGAATTTTCATAAGCCTGTCCCCAATCTCCGATGACCAGACTTTCCAATGAGCGAGCCTCCGGTTTAGCTGCCAGTTCCTTAATTAACTTTTCCATACGAATGCCGTCCTCATAATCATCGTAAGATACAACAAGCTTCACTTCTTGCATGAGTAGATCCCTCCGTTTAAGGTTCATAAGTGATTCGTTAGTTTGAATGTTAACCCATACCACACAAGGCTTGCAACTTCTTCCAACTCCAGTCCCAATGAGATTCCCAATCGTGCAATGTAAACCATTTCTCATGTAGGTACAAGAACATACGTTCTGATGTGTAGTCGCAGAAATAGCTATCTTCAATTAGGTATATGGATGGACCTTCACCAAACCCGATCAAATACTTCATTTCATAGAAAAAGCGTTAATGGCGGATGAAGCATCCCATCGGAATGCTTCTGTCCTTCCATTAACGCTTTGATGTTCACATATCATGAAGTTAAATCAAGATGTTTCGTTTAGTCTTAGCCTTCAAGTCTGGATACAAGCGCTCTCAGCGCATGACCACGGTGACTAATCGCTTGCTTTTGCTCAAGCGTCAGCTCTGCCATCGTCATCTCGTATTCAGGTACATAGAAGAGTGGGTCATATCCAAAACCGCCAGCACCTGCAGCTTGAGCCGTAATCCAGCCTTCCGCAGTGCCTTCTGATTCATACTTATCACCTGTTGTCGGATCGTACAGGACCAGCGCACAAACGAAACGAGCCGGACTTAGTAGCGGCTGCTCGGTGTCCTCACCGGATTTCAACGATTCCAGCGTCTCCAGCAACTTCGCATTATTCTGTGCATCCGTTGCTCCTTCGCCTGCATATCTCGCTGAATATACTCCCGGCTCACCATCCAACAGGTCTACACATAAACCTGAATCATCTGCCAGAACGGGCAAACCAAGCGCATCACCAACCGCTTTGGCTTTCTTCCAGGCATTCTCCGCAAACGTTACGCCATCTTCTACGACATCCGGCAGCTCCGGATAGTCAAACATGCTCTTAACCTCTTTGCCAAGCGGTGCGAAAGCATGAGCGAATTCACGGACTTTACCCGCATTGCGGGTTGCAACAATGAGGATTGGGCTGTCCAAACTCATCTTAGGCTTCCCCTAATCCACGCGCGCCGATCTTGAGCGCAATCGGTCCAAGCACTTCTTTTTGACGCTCGATCATTTCCAGAATTCCCTGTTCGCCCAGTTCCAACATGGCGTTCAGCTCACGGCGATCAAATGGTGCTTCCTCACCTGTTCCCTGAAGCTCGACGTATTTACCGCCACCTGTCATCACCAGATTCATGTCTACCTTGGCTTTGGAATCTTCATCATAGTTCAGATCCAGTACAGGCTGTTCACCCACAACACCCACACTTACTGCGGCAATGAAATCCGTAATCGGGAACACTTGCAGTTTGTGCTGTTGGGAGATCTTGTTCACGGCAAGCGCCAGCGCTACAAACGCACCGGTTATGGACGTTGTGCGTGTGCCTCCGTCAGCTTGAATAACATCACAGTCCAAGGTAATCGTACGCTCACCAAGAGCCTGCAGATTAACTACCGAGCGCAGTGCCCGACCAATCAGACGCTGGATTTCCATGGTGCGTCCAGTTAATTTGCCACGATTGGCTTCACGTTGGTTCCGGGTATGTGTTGCACGTGGCAACATGGAATATTCCGCTGTTACCCAGCCTTTACCCTGCCCTTTCATAAAGGGAGGAACACGTTCCTCTACTGTAGCTGTACAGATCACCTTTGTATCTCCAACTTCAATCAGTACAGAGCCCTCGGCGTATTTATTCGTGTTCACTGTTAAATTCAGCGGGCGCAGCTGTTCGCTGGTTCGTCCGTTTGATCTCATATTTTCTGCCTCCTACGACTTAAGCATCCTGTAATGTTGAACTTATTCACACTTTTAGAGATTGTTCAAAAAGCTCGCTTTTGATTACGAAAAATGCCTTAAGGCACCATCAGCATCGAATATGAAATTCAGCCGAAATGTCCGTTGCTCACGTAGTTTGCCTACGCTCCGCTACTCCATTTCTAGCTTCATCCCATCTTCTCGGTACTGAAAACCGATCTTTTTGAACACGTATTTTTACTAATCCCTTATATTTTACCAAAGAGTTCGGTTAAAAGCATCCTTAAGCATTCCTTGCTCATTAAATCGGAATTTCGTTGATATATTCAGGCTTGGAAACCGGCGCACTGTAATCCCTGTTGTCGTCACCCATGACTGTTTTTTGGCCATTCCATTCGATCTGTACTTTGGCATCCTTGCTGGCTGTGTTCTCCGCAGTGGTTAATACGACAGATTGTAACAGCTCGCTTGGCACGATATCCCCTTCGGCAAACATATCATCTTTCAAGGCAACCGTGACCGTGCCATCCTCTGCCGTTTTGACCGATTGTAGCTCCGTTCCGCCTGTCATGACCTCTTCCAGTTCTCCACCTTTGTCAGGTCCTTTGATGAGTTCGTTCAATGCTGCCTGCACGCGATCTTCACCAGGTGTAACCAGACGTGTCACCGGAACATAATATTGGATGCCTGCTGGCGAAGCAGCGGAGAAATAGACCGTGACCGGGCTGCTATTCGTCACAAACGTATCACCCAGATCCAGATTAATTCCCACAGCCCGATTCAGCGGTTCAGGCAACGGCGTGCTGTTCACAGGCATTTGCGTTAACTTTTTGCCATCCACCCAGATCTGCACATTCTCCACATCAGGTGTTCCCGTCAATGTCCACGTGACAGCTTCTAGCATTTTCCGTTCTTCCTTCGCATCATACTTGGCAAAATTACCCGAGAACTCAACAACCGCCAGCTTGTCATCCGCGTGAATCGTTACATTCTGCACAACCGTTCCCTGCGGGAGAACGCCCTGGAATCCTTCAGGTAGCATACCCGCGTAGGCCCCACCTGTGACAAGTGTATCCAGAGCTGTCTTTGGACTGCTTGCGTCTGTTCCAGAAGGAAGTGTCAGGGATACCGGAGCGAGCAGCCCCTGCTGGTCTTGCAGATATACCGTCGTTAACGGGAGCATTGCGAGTGCTCCATTCCCTTCGGCCGCTTGAATCATGGCTGCTTCCTGGATGGGCGGTGGTGGATCAACAGCTTCGGAAGACTGTGCTCCAAACATGCCGCAGCCTGACAACACCATAGGAATACTCAGCAGCGCTGCTGCCGATACCGTACGCAAAGAATGGATCTTTCTCATGATCACGTTCCCCCTCATCATTTTTACAGTTTGTACTACCATGTATACGAGCCTTTGTCCAAAAAATAACTAAAAGATAATAAGAAAAATGTCTATCAACGCACTTTCACGGAAGGCAGACCGTTTTTAGCTGAAATTTTTCATGTGTTAATCGAATTGTTCAACTTCACTGAAACTTATAATTTTATTATCTTAAAGAAACGTAAACCAGGTTAATAACGTATTAGGAAGCAAGAGTAGGGACATTGCTAACTTCAGAGGAGGAATCGCCCATGGAACATCCTGAGCAAGAAAAAATCCCTTACAGCCTGAATAGCCGCAAGGTGGCGGAGGCAACAAGGGAATGGCTGCATAAGCGGGGCGTCACGATCCCTGAGATCGCAGAGCTGGTCATGTTATTGCAACAAAAATATTATCCAGGTCTTACGATGGAAGAATGTATCGAAAATGTGGAGATGGTTCTCCGTAAACGTGAGGTACAGAATGCTGTTCTGACCGGGATTCAGCTTGATATTCTGGCAGAACAGGGGCAGCTCATATCTCCTTTGCAGGAGATGATTGAGAACGATGAAGGACTGTATGGCGTGGATGAGATTTTGGCATTCTCAATTGTCAATGTATATGGCAGTATTGGATTTACGAATTATGGTTATGTGGACAAGCTAAAACCAGGGGTGCTTGAACGACTGAATGACAAGAGCCTGGGCCCTGTCCACACGTTCTTCGATGATATTGTCGGTGCGATTGCATCAGCAGCGAGCAGTCGGATCGCCCATCGCAAACAATCCGAGCTTGAAGAAGCACTGGGAGAAAAACCTGTTAGTGATGACGCCGTATAATGCGTAAATCGTTTCATAAATGAAGCCATGTGGAACATTGGACATGTGGATGGATGCTTCGTGAAATGACTGTTCAATAAAATAACTGTTCATGGAAAAAGCGGCCTGATGGCCGCTTTTTTGCATGTGTAACGATACATATTGGATAATCCACATTTTATTATTTCAGATGTTTAGGTCGTACCGTTCCCACCAAACCAAAACCTTCAACCCAATTCTGCTCGGAAGGTGAACCAGATGTTGCCCGTTTCGGTCCAATCGTGATTTCCGGGCCTTTGCGTTCTCTCAACATGCCACGCAACACCGTGATACCGAGAATGCTGAGTCCGGTAAATACATATATCATCCGCATGATGATGTTGCCAGAATCCGTTCCGGTAACCATGCCGTGAACCAGCAGACCAATGAACACCGGATAGGACAACATGTGGAACATGAACCACAATTTACGGCCCAGCTTGTTCCGCAGATCACTGGATAACAGGACAATCACTAATCCGTAGAAGGCTAACGTTCCCAGACCACTGCCGATCGGATGTACGGAGGCGGTAAAAGGAATCAGAAGTTCTCCCCAGGTAAATGGGCTGTAATGATCAATATATAACGTTAATGCGTGCACGAGTCCAAGTCCGAAGGCGAGCCAGGTCGTTCGGGTATGCCATTTGAACATGGCTGCTTTTGGTTTGCCTTTGGCCATAGGCATCCCTTGCGCAATACCCAGAAACACACCGGCAAAGAGCAACACATAAGCAGCAATTCCACTAATTCGAATGATATTCCACGTTGGCAGGTAATCTACAATCCATTGTGCCATAACCGGCTCCCCCATATCTGTTAGACTTGTCCTCGTTTATAATAGACTGAAGCGATGATCCGGATCAAAACCGGGCCAGTGCTCAGCAAGCGTACCCGTATTCCCTCTAAAATAATTACTCCCATCCCGTGTCATCCACAGGACGTCATGCCGATCGTAATGTCGGTTTAACCAGCCCACCGCCTCGGCACTCCCCAGAATGCATACCGTCTTGGCAATGATCTCGCATTGCGAAGCATGCTGTCCCAGAACGGTACACTGCAATACGTCCGTATCTGCCGGCTCCATCGTCCGGGGGTCAATGAGGTGGTGTGCAAAGCTTCCATCCGTATTCTGCCATTGTCTGCGGGAAATACCCGAAGTGGCAACAGCTCCTCGCTGTAAACGGATCGCTTCCGACATAGCACCCTGATTCTGCAAAGGATCTGCTACTTGCAAGGTCCATTGGGAATGGTCTGGTGAACCCCATACTTGAATATCTCCACCCGCGTTAATCAAACCCGCTGGAATATGCAATGTTCGCTGCAACCAGTCTGCGATACGCTCCACTGCCCAGCCCTTAACAATGCCTCCCAGATCCAACTCAGCTCCGGGGTCTAGATGAACCATCCGGCTACCTTCCCGCTGAATCCAGCTCGGACGACTGTGGTCATATCGATCTTCTGTCATCCCTGAACATTCAGGCGTTTTTGTTCGCAGTATGCGTTCAAGCAACGGACGTTGCAATTGTCGTTGCTGCACCTTCTCGAAGCTTAGATCATATCCCGAAGCCTGAAGAGCCTGGGAGATACCCGGTTGAAAAATCCCTTCAGTCAGTCCAATATATCCATAGGCCAAACTCAAAACTTCATCCATCGCAGCGGAGATGGGCATCCATCCGGTTGAAGCATTCAGACGATTTAGTTCACTGTCTGCCACAAATCGGCTGAAGCGCTGCTCCTGCGTCTCAAACCAATTCTTCACCACAGTTGCTGCATGTTCAGCTTCTTCCCGCCCAGCGGACAGTTGCACTTCAACATCCGTGTTCATCGCACGGAATTGAAACCGGAGCGGACGAGCAACTTGCTCTGTGCGGCTCATGATGCACCTGTGCGTGACTGATAGTTGCCACTGCTGTATCCGGAGTCTGTACCCTGGTTATTTTGCCCGATACGCTGAGAATCTGAATAATTCCCCTCGTTACTCGAGCTCTGATCTGGCCGAGCTGCTTGTGTGCTATCGGATGTTCCATTATATTGACTATCATTATTGTCATTGTCCTGCGTGTTCCAGTTGTTGCTGTCCGTTGTACTGTTGATCCATTCATCCATCACATCATCATGCGTATCCACTTGGCTTGAAGCAGTAACGCTTGTATCTGTGCCATTTGCTGCTGCATAGGCCACATCAAAGGCATCCGAAGTTCTTACATATTGAAAAAGTGCAGCCACAGTCAACGTTGCTGCCGCTGAAGCTTGCCATTTTCTCCATTGATTCCGTTTTCTTCTGGTCATCGCTCTTCCCTGCTTTCTTTAGGGTGTGTCTTAAGACACGCCCTAGCGAAGTTCATAGATGTATCATAGGCGCGCTGGCTTAAAAATAGATGAATGAACCGTTAAGAGAGGCTAAAAAGGCCCAGAACAGGTGAATTTCCTGTCCCGAGCCTCTATATAAGATCGTATTATCATTTCATATCGATATCATCATTCCGTTTAGATTTGAAAATAGAACGTGCCATCCGGTTGCTGCTCTTGCTTCACTAGTTCGCGTCGAATTAACTCCTGCAAATGGGCTAACGTCTCACTCATGGCAAACCGCAGTTGATGGGTACCCAGCCGATTGCCAAACATGTGCACACAGATGTCATACGCATTCGCCGGTGACTCCTGAATTCGTTCCGTCATCTTCTGAAGACGTTCCTCGTGATGAGCCAGCAATTGAACTGTCCGTTCGGTGAACTGGGCAAAAGGATTCCGATGCCCTGGATACGCCTGTTTGACATTCAGCTCCCCGAGACGTTGCAATCCTTCCATATAAGATAATAATGGCTGAGGGTCACTGCCGGGTTGCAGACTGATATTCGGTGAAATCTGTGGCAAAACTGCATCTCCGCACAGAATCTCCATGGACTCCGGCGCATAAAAGGATAAATGGCCTGGGGCATGTCCACCCGTCTCCACAGCAACCCAACGTTTCCCGCCCATATCAAGCCACTCGCCATCTTCAATGGGTGTCACCTTCGGAAGTGGTGTGATCTGCGAAGTAAATGCCTTCATATGTTCATGTATCTGCTCAGTATTGTCTTCCGGCATACCATGACGACCATAATAATCAGGTAATATTGTATTGATGCGTGAATCAGATCCCCACATATAATCGGCCTCTTGGCGGGAGCGTGTGGACATTCGAACGGGTGCCCCCGTCATCTGTTGCATCCAACCCGACAACCCAAGATGATCTGGGTGATGGTGGGTGAGTACAATTTGACGAATATCGCTAAAGGTCAGGCCGAGATCTGCCAGCGCTTCACTCCACTCCTGTTCTGTTTCCGAATTACGCGGTCCCGGATCTATAATAGTTATCTTCCCATCCGATTCTGATAAGACATAACTGTTCACCCATCGTAAGGGAAACGTCATGCTGATCTTGACCCGGTGTATGCCCTCTGTCATGGACATCTCTTCTGTGCGCTTCATGTTATCCCCCTTCCAAACTGTCTCTGTTCACTCCACAGGACGACGACCAACAAAAATCATGCGCGGAGAAGTCTGCTCGTCATATTTCTCTTCGTCATAGCCGCCATGTACCTGATCTACCCGGAGTCCGGCGGCACTTAACATCTGACTCAGTTGTTCCCGTGTGTACAACTTCACACGTTCCTGATATACCCGCGGTTCATGTCCGGATGTGGTATCCGTAATGCGAATTTCCTTTTGCACAAACCCTTCCTCAATCTTGCGATACTCCTCAATACGCTGTCCTTCATCCTCTCGAACGGAGTGTTGCACCAGATGACGAGTTACATAAGCCGTATTCATAAAATCAATAATATAGCTGCCACCCGGGCGAAGCATGCGATGAATGGCACGTAATACTTTCAGTTGTTCTCCGTCCTCCAGGAAGTAACCAAACGATGTGAACAGATTAACTACAGCGTCAAAGCCACCTTTCAGCGGGAGTTCACGCATGTCCGCATGACACCAAGATACTCGGTGTTCAGTGTCCATTAGGCGCGCTTCACGTAGAAGCACATCGGACAGATCAACTCCGGTCACTCGCAATCCTGCGTCAGCAAGTGCCATGGAGTGCCGTCCCATACCGCAGCATAGATCCAATACTTCAGCATTGGGCTCAAGCTTCAACCAATTAATCATTTTATGTACTTCCTGATGGGCACCCTGCACATCCCGGTGCTTGTATACGAGCAGATAATCTTCTCCAAAACTCTTTTCATACCATTCCGTCATCCATTCTCGCCCTCCACTTGGTCACTGGCTCTCTATCTGTAGTACGCTATGTACAGGCCTGATCATTTCCACTAGCTTTAATGTATTGTAACGTCTTTATTCTGCAAACTCAAAAAATTCCAGTGATTTTCCAACATTGAAGAGCCAAAATGCACACGATATAATGTTAGACATATGCCTGCAAATCGGTTAATTATAAGAGGTTGTTCAAAAAGCAACAGGAGGTGTTCTTATGATTCACATCGGACTTACCGGATGGGGGGATCAGGAAGATCTCTATCCAAACCGTACCAAAGCCAAAGACAAGCTCAGTCTATACGGACAGTACTTCTCCACCGTCGAGGTGGATAGTTCCTTCTACGCCGTTCAGCCGCGGGATCGAATGGCACGGTGGGCTGCCGAGACGCCCGAATCCTTTGCTTTTATCATCAAAGCCTATCAGGGAATGACCGGACATCTGCGAGGCAAACCATACTTCACCAGCACGTCGGAGATGTATAAGGCTTTTCGAGAATCACTGGAACCGGTCATTGAAGCTGGTAAAATGCAAGCAGCCTTGTTTCAATATCCACCTTGGTTTGAGTGCAATAAAGACAACGTGAAAGAGCTTCGTGAAGTGAAACTGAGAATGGAGGGCATTCCGTGTGCCCTGGAATTCCGTCATCGTAGCTGGTATGAAGGTGACATGCGCGAGCGGACGCTTTCGTTCCTGAAAGAGCAAGGCTGGATTCACAGCGTCTGTGACGAACCTCAGGCAGGTCTAGGTTCTATCCCCATCGTGCCACAGGCGACAGATTCCGAGATGACACTGGTTCGCATGCACGGACGTAATGTGTCCGGGTGGCATCAGAATGGTGCGCCTAATTGGCGCGAGACCCGTTATTTATACCGTTACAACAAGGAAGAATTGTTGGAATGGAAAGGGTATCTGGAGCAATTGCAGGAGCAGAGCAAGGATGTCTATGTTATTTTTAATAACAACTCCGGTGGCGATGCAGCAGCGAATGCCCAGATGATGATGGACCTGCTGGACCAGCCAGTGAAGCCTTTCCCTGACCGTTCTGAACCGGAGAAGGAAGAAGGACCGGAGCAGCTAGAATTATTTTGATCCGTGTTCATAATTCAGTTATTTCTATTATTTGGTGAAGGTAAGTGTATTTATCATTTCTATTATGCAGAGCGGATTCGAAATTGGAAACAAACTAAAAGCGGCAAGCCCGAGGGATTTGCCGCTTTCTTTAGCTGGTAATCTACCTATAGAAGGCTATCCACATACAGCCGTTTCGTTGTGTCAAACATCAGCGCTGCGCGGCTGTAACCGAAGAATTGATATGCGCCTCACGGAGCTGCTGGTTCATTTTATACACTTCAATGCCAGCCAAGAGCACAATGCCGATTCCATGGGTATCGTTCAGATTCCATCCCAGATCATCGCGATAATATAAGGCGGTAAACGAGTACCCGGAACCCCGGCATACCCCGTATATATTGCCTTTATAGTCAATCGACAAACGTGTCATGCCTTCCCATCCTTTGCGCACTGCCTCCAGATAGGGCTCTGGCTGTTCCAGCCAGCCTTCCCGAATACCACGGGCATAGGCGTAGACGAACATCGATGTGCAGGAGGTTTCTTCATATGAATCCGGGCGGTTCAGAACCTGATGCCAAAGCCCATTTTCCCCTTGCAACGCCAAATAACCTTCACTTAAATCACGATAGAACTGTAATAGTTCCGACCGTTTCACATGATCATGTGGCAGGATGGATAACAATTCGGTTAATGAAAATAGCACCCAGCCGTTCCCCCGTCCCCATGGAATACCTGTCGCCCGACCACGCACAAAATCATACACGTGGGACATGATCTGTTGATCGGGAAGATAGAGGTATTTACGGAACATCAGGAACTGATTGATCGCATCATCCCAATACGTCGCATCTCCTGTCAACTGACCATAACGCATCAGAAAAGGTGTACTCATGTACAAGTCATCACACCACATCGTCTCCTGACGCATCTCTCCGCTGCCGCGAACCCGGTAAAAGGCACCATCCTCCAGACGCTCCTGCTCATCCATAATGTAACCTGCAATCCGATCGGCAGTATCTCTTCCCCCACGAATATCGCCGAACTCCATCGCAGCAAGCAGCGTGGACCCAAACGAACCGCAATCATCCAGGCTGTCGATGGCAGACAGCTGATTATTAATCCCTGCCGCACCGTACCCTTCCCGATCCCACAGACCATAGCGGTCAAATGAAGTACTCAGTTCAATATGTTGCCGCACGTACTGAATGTAATCATCCCGTCCCAATTCCTGTCCCGTCTGGAGTAGTCCAAGCAGGGTAACGCCGAGCGGATAATTCCACTTTCCGTAATGTGTATTTTCCAGGTAAGGACGAACATGGGTGTCGGGAAGATCTACACGCCAATACACACCTTTTGCGCCATCATCAAATACGGTATCGGTTCGCACGATATCGTCGTGGGATGGTTCAGCACCAGGAGCAAACACACCCGTGTACAGCCAGGGGTCAGAGCATCCCGCAACCGGATGAGGCGATTTCAGTCTCCAGCCTTTGGAATCCGAGCTCTCGGCATCTTCCAACGTGAATCCCCATGAGCCGCCAACTGCCTGGATTTCACCTTTCGCCACCAGATCGGATGTACCGTAACGGCGAGGAAGTTCAACGCGGAAATTACCGCTGCTTCCAGCAGAGTATACTTCCGTGCCATCCACATACAGAGTCAAGGCTCCATCATGACATCCTTGTAAAATAACTGGCTTTGGTTCTGGCAAGGTTACATCCAATCTGGACCATGCGTAGGCCACAGCGGGCTTTTCTGTACCAAAGATGCGGGCAAAAGAACCCATGCTCTGTTCCTCATCTGTCCAGCCCCTGCGCGGATACCAGGTAAGACCCGTTTCTTCTTCCGTCATGCCGTCACGAGGAAGAGATACTACAGGTTCATCGACGGGTTCCGAATATAACCAGCCCTCCTGACCCTGACGATCTGCCCCAGGAGTGAGGAAGTGCAGCGGGAAATTTTTGAACGAGGCTGTTCCGTAGATACCGCCGAATCCCACTTCTGTTTTGACAAAACATAGCAATACATCATTCCAGCCATAGTTCACGGAAATCGGAATCTGGGTTCTTCGCTCGGGAAATAATTCCTGCAACAACTCAGACTTGAATACCTCTTCACCATTCACGTAGATCGTCACCGGACTATAACAGTTCAGGCCCGTATTTAACGTTGCATTTTGCTCGCTCCATAACTTGCCCCACACATATACGTATTGCCCTGTACGCGCCTCTACGCACTTCTCATTCAGATTCAGGTTGTAACGATAGTCCCCTAGCCTGCGAAAACCTCCCTGATGATAGGCTCTGAACAAAAAGGAATGTTTCGGATGATCACCAATATAACGTTGAGCCACCGTAGTTAATATATCCGGAATTGAATCGTACACCTTGCCTGCAATCGCCTCGTTCTCATGAAAATAACGAATGATCGTCAGCTCCCTTCCTTATACCTTGATTCGTTCGCTTAGCCGCAATGTCTCTCCGCCCTGCACTTCAACAACCTGCTGATCTGCGGTGAACCAAACCGGGATGGCAGACGGATTATGGATGATGGATCGATCAGCCGAACACTCCAATCGTTGCACCGCTTTCCAATAAGCAATCACTTCGATGTTCGTGGCATACCAGATATCGTCCCTGCCGCCAATCTGCTCACCGAACTGTTCGATGATCTCCCAGTTGTCGTTGTCATTGAACTCATAACTGTGACCCCAGACGTAGAATAATAGTGGCGTACCTGTTTTGGAATGTTGGATAAAACGTTTGGCATGCGCCGCCAGATCATGGTTATGATGACACGTCGGATGCCATTCAAGCGACCGATCTGGCAACGTGTATCTGCCATGTGATTCAACGGTACGGGCATAATCAATGCCAAGCCACTCCAGCTTTGTACTTAACGCACGGTCGTACCCTCCGTTGGGATAAGCCATGCCTCGTACCGGATAACCGACGAGCTGCTCCAATGCTTTTCGGTCTTCGATAATCTCTTCGGTCAATAGTTCATTCGGAACATAAGGCAGCGTAGGGTGAGTAACCGTGTGAACGGCTACTTCATGCCCCGTATAAAGTTCAGCGACTTCCCCAGCCTCAATGCGGCCTGGATTACCCAGGGTACCGGAGTTCAGATTAAAGGTTCCCCGCAGACCATACCGATTACAGATTTCCACCAGTCTGCGATCATGCACCACTCCATCGTCATAACTGAGCGTTAACGCTTTCATCACACCACCTGGATAGCGGTCAAACTGAATACGATGTCCCATCCCTGCTACCACTCCTTTATCCGAATTCTTCAACAGGTACATGACCTGCATCCTGTAATCGATGATGTTCTGAATCAAAATACGTACCTTCAAGCAGGCCAATTAATGTGTTAGTGATCCGTACTTCAATGTCGTTGTCTCCCGGACGCAACCAGGAGGCCTCTCCCTTCCAGCGATACGGAGACCAGCATCGTACACCAAGACTCTGTCCGTTCACTCGCACCTCCGTTACATCCTGTACCCACCAATCGCTGAATTCCAGTTCAAATGTGGTCATATCTTCCCCTGGCTCATCCAGCCAGAACGTGCGTTTATAACTCATTTCCCCGGCAAAATGGGGATACAGTGGCTGCGGTTCAAATCCGATACGAAGGGCCGTATCCGACTCCCGCACGAGCGAAGCCATGCCTTCATGATGGAACTCCACGCCGAATCTTCCCTGTAGATACAAGGGATCCACGATGCCATTCTCATCTTTCGTTACCTGCACAATCACCGTCATTTCGTTGAGACCGCTGTGCAGCAGCTCCGTAATGTCACAAGCGATGTTATTGTGATCGGTTATTTCGATTGGATCGAACTGTTCTTTTCCAAGTGGTTGCCCATTAATCTCCATCGACCAAGTGCCCGAAATCGCCACTCTGTCCATAAATAACAAGCATGCAGGCAATGCCGTTCTTAGCTCAAATGTAGTCGTATATCGACATTCGATGGGATAGGCTAAGGATGCTTTTTTCGGTGTGCCAAATACCTGATTAAACTGGACTGGGAGATGCTGCTGCTCCGATAATTCTGCCGCCTGATCAATAAACGGTTTTACAGCTACATGCTGGCTTTCCAGAATCACACCATTAACATTGGAAGCCTGAAGATGGAATTGTCCCATTCGCAAAATGTTAGGCTGCACCGTTTCCAGTCGCCATGGCCCTTCCGAAGGGACCATAATCTTACAGGCCTGATTAGCTCCTGCCAAAACATCCGCTCCGAACGTCGAACCCGTTTTGTCTGTTACATCCACCTTCGTTGTTAATGCCTCTTCCTTCGCAGGTTGTAAAGTAAGACGAACAGCATGCGCTTCATAAGGCGCCAGTGTTAGTGAAATGCACCATTCCCCACCACTACTCGTATACGGCAATGTCTGAAGCTGCCCTGTCTCCAGATCGAGTCGTTCTGCCACCAGACAAGCACCCTCTGTCAGATCCGCTCCATCCCACAGCTGTCTGGCGACCAGCTTCAATTGACCTTTCAGGTCCTGACCCTCCTGATTGGTCAAGAAAACCATGTGCTCTCCATCTGACAATTCACGAGTGTGCATCAGCAGAGATGCACTTTCCTCCTCCATGATCCAGCAGATGGGTTCCGGCAATACCTGATCGAGCAGGAGAGAGATCAGCTCCAGTGAAAAGTCATCTCCTTGCCCTGTTCCTGCGGGTAGAAAATAGGCATTCCCCTCACCCTGATGCCACATGGTTTCACGGTTATCGTGATCTGCTGTCACGCTACGGCCCCAGTACACCTCTTGTGGCTGCTCGCCCGCACCAAAGAATTGGGCAGATTCATCTCCCTCCGGACTTCCCGGCTGAATCGCAATATGCGGAGGCATCCCAACAGAGATGACAGTTCCTCCCTGCCGAACAAATCGCTTCACCTGTTCCCAGGCCGCGGCCTCCAGATTCAGCATCGGTGGGAGAATCAGTACGTCATAACGGGCCACGCCAATCTGAATGATGCCATCCGTTAAGTCAGCTTCAGCCAACAATTCGGGATCAAGGTGATCATAGTCACGTCTGTTTTCGAGCAGATGTGTCGTGATCCTCATCCAGTCCTTCGTCAGGCGCTCCAGTTGTACCCGTTCTGCTTCGTCCTCGCCGCTATACTCAAATCCATGCAGCGGATTACCCATCAGACTCCAGAATGTCGTGGTTGGGTCAAGTACAGCAATTCGAATGTCTGCTGTTCCAGTGCTCATGAGATAGCTCAAACGTCCGGTGTAATCCCCCAACTGCCGGAAATGCTTCCAGTAGGGATTCTGTAAAAATTGAGACGGCGGTGCGTCATGCTTCGCAAGCCCACCAATCGTATAGAAAAAGGCGTGAAAGTTATAGAAATTGGTGCCCATGGCGGCCATTCGATCAATCATCCACTTGGCATCCTGTAGCGTCATGGACCAGCCTACACTGTGAAAACATTCAATCAGATTGCGGCTTCGGCCCAATTGCCGGGCAAGCGAACTGACCATCTTGGGATTGTCACGCATCTTTTGACCATATCGTTCCAGAATCCACGATAAGGATCGTCCGATTTTCTCATGTGCTGAATCACCACCTGGCATATGGCTGAACAACTGGGTCGTCATCCGTACACCAGGCACTTCAGCCGCATACTGGATTCCTGCTTCCTCACACCAATCATGCACCTGTTTGTGATAGGACTCCCGGAGAAGCAGGTGTAGGGACTGATAGTAGTCATACCGAATCCGATGCGCGTCCGGAACATCACCATATAACAGGGCCGGTAGGGAATCGATCAGACTATAACCACAACGCTCTCTGAAATAACGGGGAAGCTGTGGTGACCAGGGGATACAGCCCAGCGGTGCAATCTCATCTGAGAACATACCTTTGATTACGCTTTCAAATTGATCTCCAACCGCTGACTTATAACGCTCATGTGTCAGTTCAATAAAACGACTCATCGCTTCCTTGTGGCAAGGATCAACAAAGTTGCCGTAATATTTGAAATCGTCGATCTCCATTTCTTGAAATATAATCAACTCCCAATCACCCGGGGGAACATCCCACAACAAGCGGAACGCTGTTCGGTAGGTGAAGAACCGCTTGCGGTTATACGATGTGAGTCCAGTCTCCTGATACACCTGATCGGTCTGGATATTGCCGATTTTGCTGTGCAAGTCAATGGATTCATGCCACAACCGTTTGCCCTGTTCATCCTTGGGAATCGCCTTGGCAACCAAGACTCGTCCCCATGGCAACTCCAGATCCACAGCTTCTCCGCCCTGAACCACCAACTGATGATGCACGAGCTCACGCTGCTTCGCTTCAGGGAAATCAAGGGTCACTTCCCCACCAGCCATTCCACTCGGATAGGGATATTCGTCATATAACCATACCTGCATGCCATGATCGGCAGCTGCCTGCACTGCAATCCGAACCTTATCAAACCACGCCTCCGACAGATAGGGAATCTGTAGTCCCTGACGTGGACAGATGAAGAATCCACCTACACCTTGCGTGGCCATCTCAGCCACTTGCCGCTTAATCTGTTCTTCTTCCATATCCCCGTTCCAGAACCAAAAGGGATGGACCCTGTACTGCGCCTCAGGATTTTCAAATGCATCCCCGTTCCACATGTTGCTTTCCTCCCTTCACACTACTTCAGTGCAGCGTACAGTTCATTAACTTCTTTCACATAATCGTCTCCGCCATTATTCTTCCACAGGGCAACAGCATCTTCGAATCCTTTCTCATCAATCTGACCTACGATATATTTGATCCGCGCATCGTTGATGATATTGTCCAGCTGTGGTCCTTTCTGAGCGTAAACATCAGAGATCAGCGGTTCGCCAGGATTGGCAATGACAATCTCTTCGTTGGCTTTCTGCACCTGTGCAACCTTTTCACGGACAGGTGTCTGTTGGACACGAAGCGTTCTGTCTTCCGGCACAAACATCAAAATCTGATTTAATCCTTGCAGGTCCCGGAGCGCAAGCTTGTCAGTGCTCGGTATGATGTAGTCTTCTTTTTTCTCATACTGCTTGCCTTCCAGTCCGTTGTACAACAATGCCTGCAATTCCGGTTCATTCAGCTGATCCAGAAAGCTCAGTACCTTCTTCAGATCTTCTTCCGTTTTGACACTGCTTTTGGAGATCGCAATCAGGCCAGAGTAGCCAGACGTTGGCATATCACGCAATCCCTTTGGACCTTCCATCGCTTGCAGCACATCCACGCGTCCTGTCGCATTGGGGTCTTTATCGAGTATTTTTTGATCCATCCGCTGCGCATTATCTGCTACATCCACCATGACACCGGCTTGCCCATTCACAAATGGATCAGGCAGTTTCGTTGCATCCATCACGGCAAAGTCCTTATTCACCAGACCTTCGCTATAGATTTGCCGGAAAAATTTCAGGGCTTCCATGTATTCTGGTGTCTCATGCGCCGGGATCAGACCTCCGCTACCATCATCTCCCCATTTGTTGGGTGCACCGAACCATACCTGCATGTTATCCCATGGACCCGTGAACTTGCTGGCAACCAGACCGTACGTATCATCCTTGCCGTTACCGTCTGGATCATCCTTCGTGAACGCTCTCAATACATTGTAAAATTCATCAATCGTCTTTGGCTCTTCCAGCCCCAGATTCTCCAGCCAATCTTTGCGGATTGTGACCCCATTACGTCCTAGGGCGCGTGCCCGGTAGATCCCATAGGTTTTGCCATCGATTGACGCATTGTTGGTGATGATTTCATTCATCTGGCTCAGATTCGGATAATCTTTCAGATAAGGACCAAGCTCCCAGAATGCTCCGGTTCGGGCCGCATTAATAAAACTTGGGGACTTCCCTAACACCACCATAATCTGAGGCAGCTTTCCCGAGGCCAGTGTGATGTTGAATTTGTCTTCGTACGAGCTGCTCGGCACCCACTGCAGGTTTACATCCACCTTGGTCAGTTCTTCAAGCTTCTGTATGACCGGGCTGTTCTCCGGCGGATTCTCCGCTTCGAAGTTCGGAAGCATAATGGTAATCTCGTCAGTTCCACCCGCAGCGGTCCCTGAACCTGCTTTGTCCGTGGAGCATGCCCCTAAGATCGTACTAAGTACCAGTGACGCAGAGAGTAGCAGTGCACCTTTTTTGAATCCCGTTTTTTGTCCCATACGTTCTCCCCCTTGGCTTTAACCTTTGATTGAACCTAACATGACACCTTTGGCAAAATGCTTCTGCAAAAACGGATACACCAGCAAAATCGGAATGGTACCTACAACGATCACCGCCATTTTGATTGACTGCTCTGGTGGCTGCACAAAATTGGGGTCCATGTTAGCCATATCTCCGACACTGGCTTGCGAAAGTAACACGATCTGTCTCAGCATGACTTGCAGCGGCCATTTGTCACTGTCGGAAATGTACAGAAGTGCCGAGAAAAAATTGTTCCAGTGGCCTACGGCGTAGAACAAGGCAAACGTGGCAATGACTGGCTTTGATAAAGGCAGAACAATTCGCCACAGCACCCCGAGATCTGAACAGCCGTCGATGCGGGCCGCTTCCTCCAGCCCGGGCGGCATTTGCTGAAAAAAGTTTTTGACAACTATTAAGTTAAAAGCGCTGATCGCGCCAGGAAGCATAAGGGCCCAGTAAGAATCGAGCAGTCCCAGTCCACGAATGACGAGGTACGTTGGAATCATGCCACCACCAAATAACATCGAGAAAATCACCATGTTCATCATGACGTTACGGCCCCAGAAGTCACTTCTGGATAATGGATAGGCCATCGTTAGGGTGAAGAACAGATTGACCAGTGTACCTGCCACCGTGATGAAAATGGAAACACCAATGCTACGAAAGATCGTGGACGAGGAGAAAATATACTCATACGCACTGAAGGAAAACACCTTCGGAATGAGGAAAAAACTGCGTTCGGTGATCTCGGCTTCCGTTGCGAAAGAATTCCCTATAATATACAGGAACGGAAGGACGGTTAATATGCCCAGAATCCCCAGCATGACGTAATTGAAGATATCAAATACCTTGCCGGCAGGGCTGTTGTATAGACGGCTGTTCATGGGCGCTCCTCCTTAATAAATTCCGGGATGGCCGAATTTTTTCGCAAGTTTATTGCTGCCAAGCACCAGAATAATCCCCACCACAGACTTGAATAGTCCCACAGCGGTACTGTAACTGAATGCACCTTGCGTAATCCCCACCGTGTACACATACGTATCAAATACATCTGCGACATCCCGGTTGAGGGAGTTGGTCATCAGATAGATCTGCTCAAATCCGGTATCGAGGAAGTTCCCCAGTCTGAGAATGAGCAAAATGACTATGGTCGTACGAATGGCTGGAAGCGTGATATGCCACATCCGCCGTAACCGTCCTGCACCATCCACAATGGAGGCTTCATATTGTTCCGTATCGACACCTGCGAGGGCTGCCAAGAAAATAATTGTGCCCCATCCCATCTCCTTCCACATCATCTGAACAATAATGAGCGGGCGGAACGAACCCGGGCTGGAGAGTACATCAATGGGCTTGCCTGTAATCCAGGCGATCAGGTCGTATAACACCCCGCCCTGTGGGGTCAGGAACACGTACGTGATACTGGCGATAATAACCATGGATACAAAATGGGGTACATAGACCAGCGTTTGAATCGTTCTTTTGAAGAAAGCGACCCGAATTTCATTTAATAACAAAGCGATAATGATTGGTGCCGGGAAAAAGAAGATGAGATCATACAGGGCAAGGACCAGCGTATTACGTAATAGTCGGAAGAAGTCCGGATTGGAGAAAAAGTTCGTAAAGTTCTCTAGCCCTACCCAGTTACTCTCCCGGATGCCCAGAAAAGGCTGGTAGTCCTGAAAGGCAATGATGATCCCCCACATGGGCAAGTATTTAAAGATGACAAAGTACAAAAAGCCGGGAAGCACAAGCACATATAACCACTTGTTTCGTTTGATCTGCCTTTTCCAATTGGACTCCTGTTTTAATGGTCTTGTTGCCATATCCGCTTGAGCAGTTGCAGTGCCGTTGGTATTCCAGTCCGTCTTCCCGTTCATCATGTCTCCCCTCCCTCAAAGATGTAAGCGTTATCAATTCATCTGTTATTCAGACTATACAGCCGATCTTTTTCCGGCAACCTTCATTTTTTGCATCACTACGGCATGATGTTCGGAAAGCCCGCTATAACGCCATTTTCACAAGAAATTGCACATAACGTAGCAGGTAGAATTGCACATTTTTGCAGGTTTATCCTTCTTTGTATCACGGTAAAAAAAAGAAAAAACCGACATCCGTTAAAGCTGAATGCCGGGCTGAACTGACAAAGATATAAAAGGTTATTGTCCAAACCATTGATCGCGATACTGACTCGGGGTAACTCCCTCCTGTTTCTTGAAAATCCGATTAAAGTAACTATGCTGATATCCCACAGCCGCCGCAACATCATTGATTTTCATCGTTGTCTCCCGTAACAATTGCTTCGCCGCATCCATTCTCACACGTGTCAGATAATCAATAAAATTGATGCCCGATACCTGTTTGAATGCCTTGCTCAGTGCATAGGGTGTCATCTGCTCCTCGTCAGCACAATTCTCCAGCGAAATGTCGCTGCGGTAATGTGTATCGATGTACAACATCGTTCGTTCCACCACCAGTTTCAGCGGTTCCTGCGATCGTACCTCAACCTCTTGTATATAAGGTATGAGTACCTCATTCATCATCCATTGCTTCATCTGTACAGGTTCACGAATACCGGATAGTTGCTCATACATGTTGTAACCACCAAACAGCTTATAAGGTGTGACACCCGTTTGCAGCATCATGTGCTGAATACTGCCGAGCAATTGAAGCATCATTTGCTGAACTTGGAATTCGGTACTGCCCGTCCGCGTAATCTCACTCATGAATTGTTCCAGCACACGTTCCGCTTCGGTTTGTTTGCCCAGCCTGACCGCCTGTAACAATTCCCGTTCCAGCCCAAGCGGATAGGAAGCTGCTTCATTTCTGCGGAAACACGCCTCATCCTCCAGATCGAGAATCTGACTTCCTTCCTCCACACTGCGATAAGCCACGGCCTGTTCCATCTCGACGAATCGTCCGGGCAGTTCCTGAAGTGAAGCTGCCGGGCGACTGACCATCAAGGTCACCTTCATTTTGAGCGTACGTCCAATGACCTCCACCAGTTCCCGTCCCCATAACAGCGCTTGTGATTTCACAGGTTCGTCCTGGGGAGCAATCACAAGCATGGCGGAAGACAGGTCATGAAAGTTCATGACACTGATCTGTCTGAAATAATTTTTCGCCACTTCCTGAGTGATATTCACTGCTGCAAAGGTGACTAATCCCGTGTCCTGGCTTCCAAATCTGCCTTGCAGCTGCTCATACCCCGTATAATACATCTGCACCAGCAAAAACTGCTGGCCCTCCAGTTCAAAGCCAAGATTACGCATCCGCTGCTGGAGATCCTGCTCGTTATAGGCATATAGGTGCCCCTGTACAAGTTGTAAGACAAAACTGTCGCGCAGATGGGGAAGCTGTTCCTGCAATTGGCGATGTGCTGTGACACTGCGGGAGGTCAATTCGTTCCACTGTTGCTCCAGCAGCTTAAACTCGTCCAGCTTGGCATCCGTTAGTGTTGTTTCGTTTCTGCCAGGCGTAAGCAGATGCAGCATCCGTGCTACAGGCGAATAGATGCGGCGGGAAGCAAACCAGGATAACAACAATCCCAGGATGAGACTGCCTGCACTCGCAATGACGATGATTTTGGATACCAGTTTGACTGGCGAAGTGACTGAGGTCAAAGGTGCTGCGGAGACATAAGTCCAGTCTGAATCGATCCGACTCAATGAGCCATATGAGACAGAATAGGTCTGATCCTCATATCGGAACAGGAATGAGCGGCTGCCCGTATGCAGGGCTACTTCTTCTTTTAGCTGCTGCTCAAAAGCAGAAGTCTCTCCCGCCGTTCCCGGATTCCCGGTAACCAGTGTGTTTCCTTCCTGATCCATAAGGAACGTTAACCCTTCGTCGTATGGAGTAAGCGTTTTCAACAAACTGGCGACTTTTTCGTTATCCAGCGTGATGATCAGTGCACCAAACGGATTAATGCTCTCCCCCGGTATCTTATGTACTAGAACCAGTGCATTGCCTGCATCCGTATGCAGTGGACTATCGTTGGTCGAAGGTTCGGTATCACTGTTGATGCTGGAAATCCAATCTGTCCAGTACACGTGGTTCCCCATGGAAAGGTATCGATCATAGGCTTGTACTTTCGCTTCATCGTTCAATTCGGTATAATCCCGATTAAACAAGATTGGCTTCGGTTCCTGCAAATACAGCTGTGCTGACTTGATCAGTGGATGAGAACCTTGTAATACGTATAAGGTAGTCACAATCTCCTGCGTTTCATTAAAATAATACACAAAATCCAGCGTTCGCAGTGCATTGCCAAACCTCGGTTCAAAAGCCCAATGGGATAAGTTCATCTCCAGATAAGCCAGCTGGTCATCCACATTGCGTGCCCGGTTCTCAATCTGGTTCTGGTGCATCTGATTGAACTCGGTTTCCATCCGGCCAACAACCTGTTGATACATGACGATACCTGTGATTAGTCCGGGAATGCTGGCAATGAGTAAAATAAGCATGAGGCTGTTTCGATAAAATCGTCCTTTATGCCTTCCAGCCTTCAAATCGGATAACCGCTTGAATCTGCCAAATATTCGATCGCTCCTAGTCGGTTCCATCGCTGCTCACCTGCCTGCTTGCATCGAGTCTGACTGTCATGGAAACTTCCTCAACTCCCCTGAGAATATATGGATGAAATCCTTTTCTTGTATTATACGCACAATCCTCAGGTGAATGAAACGATCTGTAACCGATCATTTTTTTAACCAATGTTTTATTAACATGACAAAATGGATTACAATGAGATATAGCAAACATGAAGGAGGCCTTTTTAATGAAAGAACAGACTTATTTTGAACAAAATAGAGAAAAACACCTGGCAGAACTGAATGAATGGTTGTCCATTCCAAGTATCTCTGCCATTTCAGAGCATAAAGAGGATATTAATCGTGCAGCACAATGGGCAGCAGATGCGCTCACACGTGCAGGCATGGAAAACGTAGAGGTCATTCAAACGGCTGGACATCCGATTGTCTATGCAGATCACCTGCATGCACCCGGCAAACCAACGGCTCTGATCTATGGACACTATGATGTACAACCTGTTGATCCGCTTAACCTGTGGGAGACACCTCCTTTTGAACCTACCGTTCGTGATGGCAAGCTGTATGCCCGTGGTGCAACGGATGACAAAGGACAGATCTTCCTACATATCAAGGCAGTAGAAGCCATTCTCGCCGAAAACAAAGAACTGCCAGTTAACATCAAGTTCTGCATTGAAGGCGAAGAGGAAATCTCCAGCCCGAACTTGCCCATCTATCTGAATGAACATACAGACAAGCTGCGTGCAGACATGATACTAATCTCGGATACGTCCTTGCTTGAAAAAGGTAAACCGGCGATCTCTACAGGCCTGCGCGGCCTTTGCTCGCTTCACGTAGATCTGAACACAGCCAATACCGACTTGCACTCCGGTTCATTTGGTGGTGGTGTACCTAACGCACTGCACGCACTCGTATCCCTGCTCGCTTCGTTGCATGATGAGCAAGGCCGTGTAAGTGTAGATGGTTTCTACGACGGCGTACTGCCACTGTCTCCTGAGATGAGAGAAGAATTTGTGAAACAAGGCTTCAATGAAGAACAGCTTCGTCAAGACCTTGGGCTGGAGCAATTGTACGGCGAAGAAGGTTACTCGTTCGTGGAACGTGTAGGCGCTCGTCCAACATTGGAACTCAACGGCGTATGGGGTGGTTTCCAGGGCGAAGGCAGCAAAACGGTTATTCCGAAGGAAGCTCATGCCAAAATTACGTGCCGTCTCGTGGCGGATCAAGATCCACAACATGTATTGGATCGTATCGAAGCACATCTGCGTGCTCACGTTCAACCAGGTGCAACGCTGCATGTGAAACAGATCGAGAAAGCTTTTGCTTTCAACACCGATCCTTCCAATCCAATTCTGCAAAAAGCAGCAGATGCGTATGAGCACGTGTATGGCGTTCGTGCCCTCTTTACCAAAGATGGCGGCTCCATTCCGATTGTTGAGAAACTCTCACGTGTACTCGAAATCCCTGCTGTTATGATGGGCTTTGGCTTGCCGGATGAGAACCTTCATGCACCGAACGAGCACTTCAACCTGGAGAACTTTGATAAAGGGTTGTTGACGATTGTTCAGTTTTTGAAGAGTTTGTAATAGTTAGGGCTCATCGTGTTAAAACCAGTTCATGAGGGCGTGCTGAGTGGACGTTCCGGGGCCGAATCGTTCTTTAGATCGCTGTTATCGTCGAATTTTTTTGGATTCCCCTTCTCAAAGGGTAAAATCCGACGATAAAGGCGAACGCTCCGCTTCTTCAGAATCGATTTCGTCCCCTTCACTACGTTGCAGCTTCTCGCATGACTGATTTTAGGATTGAGCCTAACTATTGAATGGTTAGTGTAATGGGGAGAACAAAAGGACGGCCTTCGGGTCGTCTTTTTTGTTATTTATTTTGTTTCTTTGGTTTTTTGATTTTGTTTCTTGTTTCTTGTTTCTTGTTTCTTGTTTCTTGTTTCTTGTTTCTTGTTTCTTTGGTTCTTTGGTTCTTTGGTTCTTTGGTGAAATTGTAGTTTTTTTGATGGCTGCTTTTTATTATGGAGACGATGAAGACTTACTTTTAAATGGGTTAGTGTATTAGAGCTAACAACATGGTGACCTTATAGGCCGTTTCTTTGGATTTTGTCGCGATCGTTACGTTGTAGCCTTATCGCGGCTGCTTCGAAGGATTGGGTCTCACTTTGATGGGTTAGTGTGATAGATTACCTTAACGATGGGCTACTGAACACTTTTTCGATTTTTTTCTCGATCATTTCGTTATCGTTGTTCCTATGACTGATTTTATAGACGTAGTCTCAGTTTTAATGGTTTAGTGTATGGGAGATAACATACGCGACGGCTTATCGGCCGTTTTTTTAGATTGATCGGTATCCTTCACTAGGTTTCAGCTTTTACCCTGACTGGGCTACTTTATTGTGACTGGTTTTAGACGACGGCTAACTTTTAAGGGTTTTGATAGAGATAACTCAAGCGTTGGCCTTTGGAGTTTTGTTTGAATCGATTGATATTCAGTACTTAGAATGAACCTTATGGAGTATGATGTGGATCGGGTAACGAAGATGTTGATAGCTAAAGGGGTTTTGTGGATGGGAGGGTCTTTCGGGATTCCTGCATTTTGACTTGTTTGTGCTTAGCGACTTCGGCGCGGGGCTTTTGCCATGAGTGTTTACGTGCTGTTGCGCCCCGGCAAGCTAATCCAAAATGATGAGGTGAATGTTGTGTCTGCTTCTCACCTGACCAAAAATGCGCTGGCTCACTCGCTTAAATCACTGATGGAGCATACTCCACTGAACAAAATTACGGTCAAACATCTGGTTGATCATTGCGGCGTGAACAGGCAAACCTTTTATTATCATTTTCAGGATATTTACGCGCTGCTTGGGTGGATCTATCAGACTGAAGCGGTGGAGAGTCTTACGGAGTACCGAAGCTACAGCACATGGACGGACGGATTCTATAAAATCTTTTGTTACATCGAGAACAACAAAACGTTCTGCTGCAACACACTCAACTCGCTCGGGCATACCCACCTGGATGTATACCTCTATGAAGTAACCCATGATCTGATCATGGGTGTTATTGATGAGCTGGCCTGTGGGATTAAGGTCTGCGGTGAAGACAAAGAGTTTGTCGCCAACTTTTATACCCTGGCTTTCACCGGGCTGATCATTCAATGGATGAGGGGCAACATGCAAGAACCGCCAAAACAGATTATTGAGAAGCTCAGTGAGCTAATCGAAGGCAATGTCCTGAGAGCACTGCACAGGTATGAGAATAAGCTGCCATCCACTTAAGGATGCGCGGCTTTTTTCACATGTGATCTATGCCTAGGTTTTAGACACTTTACTACAAGTGACCAAAAAATGGACACTCCCGTTCTTTTAATCATACCTTACGGGACCTGCAAGGTTTACATTAGGGATGTGATTACAGTAACTTTTGGAGGCGAATGATCGTGAAGAAAGAACATGGTAATAAACAGGTCTATTTTGTAGGCGGCGGCATTGCATCTTTGGCGGGTGCAGCTTATCTGGTTAGAGATTGTGACTTTCCCGGAGAACATATTCACATTATCGAAGAAATGCCGATTCTCGGCGGCAGCAATGACGGTGCTGGTAATCCCGATCAAGGATATATCATCCGCGGCGGACGGATGCTCAATGACGAGGCCTATGAGAATCTGTGGGAGTTGCTGGCTTCCATCCCTTCCATCGACCGTCCGGGCATATCTGTCCGACAGGAAATCACCGAATTTGACGATGCCAATCCCACACATTCCAATGCACGGCTCATTAACCGTGACGGTAAGGTCGAAGATGTGCTCTCCATGGGTTTTGATATGGCGGACCGGTTGGCGATGGGCAAACTGATTATTACTCCTGAAGACACGCTGGGTAAATTGCGAATCAACGACTGGTTTGGCCCTCACTTTTTCAAAACGAACTTCTGGTATATGTGGGCGACCACCTTCGCTTTCCAGCCTTGGCACAGCGCCGTGGAATTCAAAAGATACATGCTTCGCTTTTTTCACGAATTCCCAAGAATTCAGACGCTGGAAGGTGTCACCCGCACACCGTTCAACCAATATGACTCGATAATCCTGCCATTGCATAACTACCTGGAACCGTTTGGCGTAGATTTCACACTGAAATGCACAGTTACTGATCTGGATTTCAAAGAGGGCGACGGCATTACAGTAAGTCGGATGCATGTGCTCAGGGGAGGTGAAGAGGAAGTCATTGACCTCCTCGAAGGTGATCTCGTCATTGTCACAAACGGTTCGATGACCGAAGGGGCCGATATCGGCTCCATGACTTCCGCACCGAAACTGAACGGCAAGGGCAGCTCATGGAAGCTGTGGGAGAACATTGCCGCCAAGAAACCGTTGCTGGGCAATCCTTCTTCATTTAATGATCATGTGGATGAGTCCAAATGGGAATCGTTTACGGTCACCTTCCAGGATTCGGTCTTCTTTGATCTGATGGAGAAATTCACACGCAACCGGGCAGGTACCGGTGCTCTGGTTACTTTCAAGGATTCCAGCTGGTTCATGTCTGTCGTTCTCGCCTTCCAGCCGCACTTCCGTGGTCAGCCGGAGCATGTCAACGTATTCTGGGGATACGGATTATCCCGGGATAACGTGGGCGATTACGTGAAGAAAAGAATGTGCGACTGTACCGGGGAAGAGATTATGCAGGAGTTGATCGGCCATCTTCATTTCCAGGAACATCAAGAGGAGATCATGAATACCGCCAACTGCATTCCATGCATGATGCCTTACATTACAGCGCAATTCATGCCTAGACTGAACAGCGACAGACCGAAGGTTGTACCTGAAGGCTCCACCAATCTGGCCTTCATCAGCCAATTCTGCGAAATTCCCGATGACGTGGTATTCACAGAAGAATATTCGGTCCGAGCAGCACGAATCGCGGTATACACTTTACTTGGAGAAAATCGTCCAATTGAGCCGATCAACCAGTATCAGTATGATGTCCGGACGCTGTTCAGCAGTTTTGTGACTTCGTTTAGATGACCACTTTTCATGAGGATTCAGACATTAGATGAATGAAGGAATGTTGGATGGATCTGTGGATAGGGATAGATCTTTGGAGATATCTATAGAATTCGGTGAGTAACTTTGTGATCTTTAGGAAGCTTTGTTATCTTAATTCTACGGATAGTGCCAAGTTAGTAAGATATGAGTTACTACATGAGTCAACTTCAGAAGCTTGTATCCCCGTTGAACGAGTTAATGAGTGAATATGGTTGTTGCTGAACTGATTAGTCGTTGTATAAAGAAAATAGAGAGAGTTCAGTCAGCTATGACAGGACTCTCTCTTTCGTTTACTCGTGTACTATCTAAGTCCAACCCATAGCTTTCATCGAGATTGCCAACTGTCGTCTAAAGAACCTCACAAACCTTATTACTTGAAATTTCGCAGGTTTGAAAATCTAACGAATCGTAGACACTTTATTTGTGCTGTAAGCATGTTTGGGTAGCAGAATATCACTAAATTGTACTAAATAGCGTATCTGAGATTCGTTACATTTTCTATGACTGCCAAATCATTGGAATAAGGCTTCACAGATTCGTTAGCGCTACTCACGCCGCTTATTACAGCCTACATATCACACTTCGCTTAAGTGCGGAATGTTGTGAACTTCAGCATGTGCACTAGCTTGGATAAATGTGTGATCTCCTGCTGGACTCCAGAGGTGTCCGTACCTGTCATTGCCTGATTTGCTCGCAGCGTTCTACGTGTATTCAGCATACCCTCGATCAGTTTCATGACTGTGTTGCGTCCACGATGATCCACAATCATATACTTTTTGCGTGCATCCAGCTCTACCCATACGATGTTGCTGAATGATGTGAACAGATGCCTGCGGTACAGCTCCATATCGGTCTCATTGTAATGCTCGCCATAAAAGGCATAATATCCGTGTATGTGCAACTTCTCCGCCAGCACTGTGATGAACGGATCATGTTCGAGCATAGCGTTACGTTCCATGTTTCACGCCTCCGTTATGCGTGATCCGCAGATCCCGTCTTTTTGAGATCTATTTTAACATATTGTGCAAGGTGTTGCCTCTACACAGATAAAAGCCAAGTTTTAACTCCGAAGACTGATGCATCACAATTGAGAGTTATTAGCACGATACTAATTTTCTATATCTAATATGACTCGCCGATCCGTCTGCCCTTGACCCACACACCCTCAATATCCAGCTCCGCATTCAGTAAAACGATATCTGCCTGCTTGCCTTGAGCCAGGGAACCTGTCCGGTGATCAATACCCAGCAGGCGTGCCGGGGTCAGACTTGCTGCACGTGATGCAGCGTTCAGGCTCATGCCCACTTCCTGTACCAGGTAACGGAAACCACGTATCATCGTCAGTGTGCTTCCCGCCAGTGCGCCGCCGTCCTTAAGTCTGGCCTCGCCATGCTTCACAATTACGGGCAGGTCGCCGATTTTGTACTCCCCATCATCCAATCCCGTAGCAGACATAGCATCTGTAATCAACACGAGTTGATCATCATGTTGCTTCAGCTGAGAGAGGATCGAGATCGCCGCAGGGTGTACGTGAGTACCATCGGCAATCACCTCAGCACTGATGCGCGGATCACTCAGCACGGCTCCGGCAGCCCCGGGTAGCCGATGATGCAACGGTGTCATGGCATTGAATGTATGTACCGCATGATGCAGTCCGGCTTCCACTGCCCGCTCCACCTCTTCATAGGTCGCATCTGTATGGCCGAGTGCCGCTGTAATCCGTTGTTCTCGCAGCCATGAAATGACTTCCAGCGCGCCTTCACGTTCCGGTGCTAATGTAACTTGACGGACCAGGCCAGGATATTGCTTCTCCCATGCTTCGAGCCAAGAAACATCAGGCAGAATGATGTGTTCTGGATTTTGCGCGCCAGGCCATTTCGGACTAAAAAACGGACCTTCCAGGTGCACACCCTCAAGCTGTGCATATGGCATTTCACTCGAACGATAGCGGTCGACTTCAGCAAGTACGCTGTCCAGGCGCTCTTTCGGAGCCGTCATGGAAGTCGCAAGCATCGCTGTGGTCCCCTGCGTACTATGGAAAGAAGTGATCTTGTCCAACACCTCCGGGCTTGCGTCCATAAAGTCTTCTCCGTTCCCACCATGCACATGGATATCAATGAATCCAGGCACAATGAGACCACGTTCTGGTACTGACAGCGGCGAAGCCTCGCTCCGAATCCGTTCAGGAAGACCTTCCGGTATCCCGACATAGAGGATTTTCCCATCCCTCCAGGCTATTACACCGTCTTCCAATATTTCATCTGCAAGGAGCAGCTTGCCCCGAAGAAGCGAAATATTTTCATCACGCTGGCTCCCACTAACACGGCTATTCTCCTCGGTCATCTCACCAGCCTCCCAGCCGCACGGTCTAGCAATACCACCACATTCGGATGACATTGCAAAAGCGATGCAGGACAGGCCGTTGTGATTGGCCCCATGAAGGCTTCCCGGATAATCTCGGCTTTTTCCTCTCCACGGGCAATGAGCAGAATCTGTTTGGCTTTTAAAATGGTACCGACACCCATTGTAATCGCCTGAGCCGGAACCTCATCGATGCTGTCGAAGAAGCGTGCGTTTGCCTTTCGCGTCTCGTCTTTCAGATCCACGACATGCGTTCGTCCTGTAAGTTCAGTTCCCGGTTCATTGAAGCCAATATGACCATTATGTCCAATACCCAACAGTTGAAGGTCTACCGGTCCACGATCGTCCAGCCGTTGTTCATAGGAATTACATTCCTGTTCCAGATCTGCAGCCTGACCATCAGGCACTTGCGTTCTAGCAATATCTACATCGATATGATTGAATAATTGTTCGTTCATGAAACTGCGGTAACTTTCGCGATGTTCTGTTGGAAGTCCAACATACTCATCCAGATTAAAAGAAGAAGCCTGTGAAAAGCTGACAAGCCCCTTCTGATATAACGTGATAAGCTGTTTATATATGCCTACAGGAGAACTTCCTGTAGCAAGCCCCAATACAGCCCGTGGTTTGGTCTGCAACAAGCTGGCAATGAGGCCAGCACCTGTGGCGTTCAAATCTTCTTCATTTTCAAAAATGCGTATATTCATCTTCATCTGTCAGGCACCTCCGTTGTGTTGGACTCGATAAGATTGCACATTGTGATAGGATTGTTCCAGTCTGGGGATAAAACGGTCAAAGTCGGCACTTACCATGCCTGTGAACAAAATATCGACCACATGCAGGAGTGCAATACGGGAAGCCATATCTCCACGCCTCATGCCTTCTTCCAGAGAGGACGTAAAGAGTGGGATATCGGATACAGTTGCAAGCTTGTTACTGCCATAGGAAGTCAGTGAAATCGTAGAAGCTCCGGCCTGTTTGGCACAATGCAGGGCATCGATGGTCTCTGGTGTTTCGCCTGAATAGGATACGGCCATCGCCACATCTCCCTCGGCGAGCGAAGATGCGGATGTAATCTGCATGTGTGAGTCGGAGAAAGCCGTACAGCTCTTGCCGATCCGCACCAGTTTCTGATAGAAATCCTGTGTAACAATCGAAGAGGTGGCCACACCGTACAGGTCGATGCGGCGAGCCTGGCACAATAATTGAACGGCTTGCTCCAATCTGCCCAAATCCAGCAAACGGGTGGTATCTGCAATAGACGCGAGGTGGTTGGCTTCGATAGCTTCAACAATTTTGGATAGGGAATTGCCCGCTACAATATCCTGATACGCCGTTTCATCGGATGCGTGGGACAATTCTGCGGCGAGTTTCATTTTGAAATCGGGAAAACCTTTGAAATGAAACGACTTGCAAAAGCGGGTTACCGTCGCCGCACTTGTGCCACTCCGCTCTGCCAGATGACTAATCGTCCAGCCGGGAATGTCCGATGGAGATTGCATAATGACTTCGGCAATACGTCGCTCCTGAGCCGGAAGGTTATTCAGTTCTTGCTGCAACGCACGTAATATGGCTGCCATGAGGACCTCGCTTTATGAAAATTATTTTTATTTATTTTTAATAAATTAAGAAAATCATTTTTATAACTTTATTCTAATCAAGACGATCCTGCAAATCAAGAGGAATTTAACATGACTTTTGCAATGATCTGAGCGTGTATAGACCCTCACCTGCTTGATACGCATAGTTGATGTCCTTTATATTGAGAATCGAGAGGGGTGCAATTCTAATGAATCGAAGACAACAGGAAAAGCTCATTCCTTCCATCTGGATTATGGCTTCCAAACAAACAGAAGGACACGCCTATTATGCCCTCTATGCTATCGACTGGAAACGCGGAGGTCGGCTGAGTTGGGAAGGCTGGAATCAGCTCGAAGACCTGCTGCAATTTCATATTCCGATCAAACGAAAAGCCGGAGGCCGAAAATCTTCTTCCCAGCCTGCCGCCAAAATTGCGAAAAAGAACTCCATCTTCATCTGAACGAAGCAGAGTTCGAGGAATTGGAGCAGCTCTTTTATCAGTCTTTTTCGAAGAAAAGATGGAGAAGTTTCATTCAAATGAATAGGAATCTATAAGTGATAAACTATTATGGATTCGGTTGTTTCATTTTTTCACGCTAAAACAAAAAAAGCCTCTTCCCTTCTTTGGATAAAGAATAGGAAAGACTTTCGCGGTACAACGATTCAATTCATTTTGATTCAATTTAACTAAGTTAGCTCGTTCTAATTGATGCCATCATATCGTTTTAAGAACTTACTGGCTAAGCTGGGGACAGTCATTTGATGGACCGATTGATTTTCAATTTCCTCCGCCAGATCATCATCTGTGAGAGAAACGAAAAACGTAATGTCTGCTTTGGTTTGTCCATATCGGGCGAAAACGTCATCTGCTGTCTCATTCACAACTTTGGCGATGATTCGAATGATCTCATCCTTATACTTCTGGACATCTTCTGTTGCATACAACAATCGACTGATGTGGTTAAAGTGTGTATCCTCGCCATATTGATATTCGGAGCAGCCCCATCTGTAATAGATCTCGTCCTCCTCACTATCACATAGCCCTTGCTCTTTCATACTCACAATATGCCTAGCCAGGGATTCCTCTGTATTTACCGCCATGAACAGCGTTACCCAATCACTGTCTGTTCCAAAGGCACAAGCATATACTTTCTCGTGCTCTACCTTAGCCAGCGTTTGTTCCAGATCGGGTAGAAAACCCGCTCGAAATTGGTTTTCAAATTCATTTAAGAAACCGTCCATTTAGCTCATCCTTTCATTATCAATGTAGATTAAGATTCAATTGGTTCATAATATATAGGTCTCTCAATAACTACAAGGTACCACATAATTACAAATAACGTGCTTACTTCCTACACCCTTAAACAACTATGCTATAATAAAAATACGACTATCCAAGCGAGGTGACGCCGATGAAATGGGGAGAGATTACTGAATTACACCCAGATCGTTTTGTGCTTGTGGAAGCAATCAAGGCAAGTTCCAGCAACCGTGTCCGTCAACTAGAGGATATAGCGGTTATTCAAAACTATGATAATCCTCAAGAAGCCTGGAGCGGTTATAAAGAACTGCACAAGCTCCATCCGACACGCGAGTTATATGTATTTCATACGAGCAGAAGCGATGTTGAGGTTGTAGAGGAATTTTTCTCAGGAGTGCGGCAACGAACATGAAACTACAACTACAGCAAGGCTTACCTATCGTATCCTTGACCATAAGCCACAATGAACAAACTATCATTTTGCATAATATTTTATTTGATACAGGCTGTGCAGCAACTGTGTTTGATACCGATGCATTAGCTGCAGTAGGTATACAGATTGATTTTATTAATGGACGAGCTAAGCGAATGTATGGGGTAGGTGGAACGAGCGAAATCTGCTATGAACAGCACATTCCCAATCTTCATATTGAGCATATTACTTTGACTGATTTTCCAATTCAACTTGGTTCAATTCAAGAACCTTATGGTTTTGACGGAATCATTGGCATTGATTTTATGATGAGAGCCTCATGCAAAGTCGACTTTGAATTAATGGATGTTCAATTTTCAACATAAGCCATGTAATGATAACCTTTGATGGTTGTCGTTGCGTGGCTTATTTTTGTACACCATGGTTGGGTGACTCAATCCCGGAACAGCGGATCATCTGATGTAACAAACTATAAACCACAGCAAAAAAGCCTTGCCCCATTCTTCATGACAAAGAATAGAGAAAGGCTTTCATGCTGCTACTTAATCCTAACTGTAATTCGCAACTAAATCTTCAGTTCTCCAAGCTTAATCAGCTCGACAACTGCCTGCGAACGACCCTTAACATTGAGTTTCTGCATCACATTCGAAATATGGTTTGAAACACACAAAAAACTATAGCGTACCCAATACGGAATGAATCTCAACATTGTTTGCTTTATCAACTGTAATGTTTGAAACTAATTTTTTCAGGATCAAGTTTAC